>CAZMPL010000043.1:0-3515 GCA_964567805.1 uncultured Pirellulales bacterium
GGTGCTTTGGCTGAAGCGGTTTTTATGATGAATATGGAAAAGAACTCTGATATTGTCACGATGTGCTCGTATGCACCGCTTTTTGAAAACGTAAACTCTCGCGAATGGGAAGTTAATTTAATTCGTTTCGATAATGCCCATGCAGCAGGGCGTACCTCATATGAAGTTCAGAAGCTTTTCAGCATCAACAAGCCGAACCAGGTTCTTAAGACAGAAGTAACGGCGGATAATATAAGCTTGCCGGCAACTTCAAACAGAGGTGGCGGTCGCGGCGGAAGAGGCGGTTCTGCCGGTATAAAACAACTTTATGCTTTAGCCGGTATGGATAATGTGAAAAAAGAGCTTGTTATTAAAGTTGTAAATCCGACAGCAGATTCTGTAAACGGAACTATTACGGTAAATGGCATTCCAAATCTGGGTAAAAACGCGAAAGTTATCTCGCTCGGTAACGCAAGCAATACTGCTGAAAACACACTCGAAAAACCGAACGAAGTAAAACCACTAGAGAAAACAATCAGTATAAGCGGGCCGGAATTCAAATATGATTTTTCACCGAACTCACTAACAGTTTTGCGTATAGCGGCTCTCTAAGAATAGAGCAATTAAAAGAAATTAATATGAAATTGAAATATTGTTTTGATTTTTCCGGAATAGACAATGGCTGAAAAATTCAATGTAGTTGTTATTGGAAGCGGTCCCGGTGGTTATGCGGCAGCGATAAGATGCGCACAAAAAGGTGCATCTGCTGCAATAGTCGAAAAAGATTTAATTGGAGGGACATGCTTAAACAGCGGTTGTATTCCTTCCAAGGCACTTCTCGCAAGTGCGCATACGTTGCTAATGGCAAAAAATGCGGCGATGATGGGAATCGATATTCCGTCATGCTCGGCAAACTGGCCGAACATCCAAAAAAGAAAAGACACTATAGTAAGCAGTTTTCGCAAAGGTCTTACCGGTCTTATACAAGCGAATAAGATTAAAATAATACAGGGACATGGTATTGTTATTAATCCGAAGAAAGTTATCGTAAAAGATAGCTCGTCACAGGTTGAAATCGAGACTGACAATATTATTTTGGCAACAGGTTCGAAGTCGGTTGAAATTCCTTCAATACCATTCGATGGTACTAATATAATCACAAGCAAGGAAGCTTTGGAATTACAACAGATACCGCAATCCATGTTAATTATTGGCGGTGGTGTCATCGGCTGTGAATTGGCGTGCGTATATGCTGCAATGGGTACAAAAGTGACAATTGTAGAAGCTCTTTCGAGATTGCTTCCGATGGAGGATGAGTGGGTAGGTCGTATGCTTTCACGCGAATTCAGGAAACTCGGAATCGAATCTTTGACCAATCAGAAAGTAATATCAACGGAACCGGCTGATGGATTTGTAAAAGTTATTCTTCAGGACGGCCAGACAATACAGTCTGAAAAAGTACTTGTTTGTGTAGGCCGCAAGGCAGCATGTGATAAAGAGACTATAGACAATCTAAAATTAGCTATGAATGGCTCTGTAATAGCGGTAAACAAAAAAATGGAGACTAATATAAAAGGAGTTTATGCTATCGGAGACGCGGTTGGAACAACGTATCTTGCTCACGGCGGATTCGCCGAAGCGGAAGTCGCCGCTCTGAATGCTACTGGTCATAATGCAGAGATGAGCGATTATTCGTTGATTCCTCGTGCGGTTTATACATTCCCTGAAATCGCTTCAGTTGGAAAAAATGAAGAAGCATGTCAAAAAGAAGGAATTGAAATATCAATTGGAAAATCACTCTTTAAGGCTAATGGAAGAAGTGTTGGTCATAACGAAACAATAGGTGAAATTAGAGTTATCCGAAATAAAGCTAACGAAAAAATTATGGGTGTCACTATGGTGGGTTCAGCCGTTACGGAACTCATTTCAGCCGCGAGAGTTTTGATAGGAAGCACTGAAAATATTACAGATATTACGTTCCCGCATCCAACTGTTTCGGAAGTTTTGAAAGAAGCTTGGGAAGATGCTTTTAATATAGGCCTGCATACTCCTCCATCAATCAAATGAACAAGATTATTAATTCCTGAGTAATTTTTTAATAGTATCATATGAATGAAGGTTACAATAACGCAGTACCTCAAACTCAGCGGGCGATTCAGCTTATTGGTATAGATAAGCTTGTTTTGAACGAATCGAAAGAGGTGTTTTGCCCGGGTGAATACCAGATTTTATGCAGGGTTGAAGCGGTTGGATTGTGTTTTTCCGACTTGAAATTTCTAAAACAATTTTCTACTCATGCCCGTAAAAGCAGAATTGTTTCCGGTATCGGGGAGGATATACTTAATGAGATACCAAGTTATGTCCCCGATGACTCTGCGGCTGTACCGGGACACGAGACGGTTGTCAGGATTGTAAAGGTCGGTTCCGAAGTTAAAAATATTAAAGTCGGCGAGAGATATCTTGTTCAGACTGATTATCGCTGGCTTGCTACCGCTAATTCCAACGCCGCATTCGGTTATAATTTCGAAGGAGCCTTGCAGGAATATGTTCTGATGGATCAGCGAGTTATCACCTCGCCCGAAGGTGACTCGATGCTGATTCCTGTATCGGAAAATCTTTCTTCGAGTGCTGTAGCTTTAGTCGAACCCTGGGCATGTGTTGAAGATGCATATGCCTGCCAAGAGCGGCTATGTATAAAAGCAGATGGTCATACATTAATTGTCGCGGATAAAACAATTGAAGAAGGTATTTTGTGCGATTTTTTTAGTAAGTATGGTAAACCGTCGCAAATTACCTGGGTATCAAAAATTTCCATTCCTGCTGACCTGGATTGTATAATTCATAATGTCACTTCAATATCAGATGTAACAGACAATAGTTGTGACGATATACTGTATTTCGGTTCTGAAGCGAAAACCATTGAAGAACTTTTTAATAAGCTCGCGCCGCACGGGCTTTTCAATATAGCTCTTTGCAATGAGAAATTGGTAAGGGACATCAATACTCCAATCGGCCGAATACATTATGGAGGAATTAGAATCATTGGAACAACCGGCGACAACCCGGGAGAATCTATGAAATATATCCCTGAAACAGGCGAAATCCGTCCCGGTAATAGAATAAATATTGTCGGTGCAGCAGGACCGATGGGTCTAATGCACGTGGTACGCAATATCTGTGAGGAAGTATATGGCGTTGTAATTTACGCCGGAGATGTAGATGATAAACGCCTGGAAGCTCTGACGAAAGCAGTCGAACCTCTCGCTAATAAAATGGGAGTCATTTATAATCCGTACAATTCTGCTAAAACAAATATTGCGAACACATTTGATTATACCGTGCTTATGGCTCCGGTACCGGATTTGGTTAGTTCTGCGACACTTACGGCTGCGGATATTGGAATAATAAATATCTTTGCCGGGATTCCCGCAACAGTTTGTGCGGATATTAACCTGAACGAATATTTTAGGAAGCATTTATATTATATCGGAACGAGCGGCTCGACAATAGATGATATGAAGGTTGTATTGGATAGG
>CAZMPL010000043.1:3525-12930 GCA_964567805.1 uncultured Pirellulales bacterium
GAAAACGGCATAATAGATACGAATGTCAGTGTTGCGGCGATATCTGGTTTTGACGGTGCGATTGATGGAATAAGATCGATTGAGAATCGGACAATTGCAGGTAAGATAATTGTTTATCCAGCATTAAAAAATATTAGCCTCATTACTCTGGGGCAGTTGGGAGCAACAATGCCGCAGGTTGCGGGGCTTTTGAATATGGGATTATGGACAAAACAGGCGGAACAAAAACTTCTGGAAATTAATACAGGGAACATGTCTTTACAATAAGAAAACCAAGTCTATTTGAAGAGGAAAGTATTAATAGCTGCCGGGCATTCAGGAACAGACAATAATCCCCAAGTGCTTAAATTACAAGAGCTTGCGGATATGGTTTTGCAGAATAAAAACAAAACGGAGAGGCCGGGATTCGAACCCGGGGTAGGAGTTTACCTCCTACAACGGTTTAGCAAACCGTCGCCTTAAGCCGCTCGGCCACCTCTCCGAGCTTTAATCGTGGTAATTTACTACATTTTCATAATTTCTGCAACTAAAACTCTTATGAAAATCATGAATGTGCAATGTTTTTTATTCCCCAGACGGTAATTCCGTTCTCGGACTCAGCCTGAAAATGTTTATAAATCGCCGCTTCATTGTCGGATGAACAACTGTCGTGATATATTCACATGGTCCGATGTTTTGTTTGTTATACAGAAAAGCAGTATTTTCAAGTTTTGCCAGTTTATAAAATAAAGCATCAGTAGAAAATCCCGCTCTCGAATCCCATGCGATATATGTAATCCCTTCTTTGTAACAATTATCGATGAAACCTTCCGGGCTGTCAGCTTTTAGTTCTACTGTTCCAATGAAATATTCCTTATTTTTGGGATTTAGTATCCACAGCAAGTTGGATAAGGAAGAAACCATTTTTTCGCCCGGTTTTGCATTCTGAAGATACCAGTCCAGCAAAAGCTTAAATTCGATGTTGTCATTGCCGTTTTGAATGACATTGGCAACAGCATATTGATTGGAAATAATCATCAGGCATATAACAGATAATATTACAACATTATGCCATAATTGCTTTCCTCTATAAATATAAGTGTAAGCCGCGATGGAAAGTATCGAAGCCGTCATAGCGGCAAAGGGTAGAAAATACGGTCGCCGGCTGGCCTCTGAAAGTATTGGAAAATAAGATGCAAGTGACAAAATCCATAATGAAAAAACCAACAAAACAATTACCTGTCCAATAATAATAACAGGTTTTGGAATTCTATTGTCAGTGTTTATGAGTTGCCAGATACTTTTTAGACCGTAAAAACAAAATAAAATAAATATCCATTGGACAGGTACATAAAATCTCGGCTCTGAAAAATCATACAAAATATGAATAATCATATAAAAAATGAAAAAAATAAGAATTGCAAGCATCTTCCATTGTTTCTTCACCATGCCGTAAACAACACCGAATATGAAACTAAGGCTCATTATAATTATCGTTATGTTATCCAATAGCTGAGCGGAATGCTCGCTTGCTTTTCCACTTAATCTGAACAGAGGTCCGATTGTGCTGCTCCCAAGCAGGCTAAACTCTCTTTTAAGGATTTTAATGTCGGTTAGTTTTTGTATATCCATAAATTGGAGTGGGTGAACATCTTTTGATTCCCCATCAGGATAGAAATAAATCGTTCCAATCATCCAGATACCCATTGGGACAGATGCAAGTGCGGAATATATAAACGCACGAATTCTTTCTTTCTTACTGCCGGCGTATATCATGTCCATGATAAAAGACGCTAATATTAAAAACGCACATTCATAACGAACCAGTGTCGCGATTGAAGCGGACACATAGCATAATTTTGAACGCTTGAACATTAAAAAGAAAGTTAACAGCATAAAGAACAGGATAGAGACTTCCGCGAGGGGCTTTGTAAATACTTCAATCATCCAGGGATTTAGAATGCAAATTAACGCAAACCAGAAAGCGGATTTGCCAACGAATCTTTTAGCGATTAAATAAATCAAAATTAAATTACATGGTTGTAATACCGAGTTGAACAGCCATGCTGCGGTTAATGCGGGTTGTTGGCCGCCTACGATAAAACTTAGTGGATATAGTATAAGGCCGTAAATTGGACCCCTTTGGTAATTAGTCGGAATTTGAAATGACCATAATTTTTGTCCTACTTCAAAAAATGAAGGAAAATCAGGACTTGGCATAACATGGTGACCATAAAGTAAAATTGACTGGTACAAACCGTATAAAAAAAGGATAAAAATGGATATTAACTCAAACCTCCGGTCATTTTTTTCGGGGTCAACGGCTAATACAGGAAGTTCCTGTTTTACAGCTTTTTTCCTTCTTTCAACTATTTTATGTTTTTGTTTGGCCATAACTTTTTTCCAATATAATCATTTGAAACATCCATATATAACTTATGCTACAGACTGTTTTAAGGTGAGTTATTTATTATTCGAGGCTTCGTCGTATCTAACATGTAGGGAGTTACATCTTCAAGTCTAAATATATTAACAAAATTCTTTCCATTTTCGATTTTTCTAACAAATGTATATGGGCCGATGTTTTGAGGCGATTTCAATTCCTTGAGATTATTCAGATGTCCAAGGTTGTAAAAAGATTCTTTTACAATTTTTTCTATCCTCAAGTCCCAGGCGACATATTTGACATCCTTTTCCTGAAGTTTAGCTGCATAATCCAAAAGATTCTCGCCCTTGATTTCCCTTAAATTAACAAGATTCTTTTGCATTTCAGAAGGAAGATAAATATTCAAAACACTGACCATTGTAGTTGCCAGTTTCTCTCTGCCATGTATTTCATCACGAAACCAGTCGGCAAGCATTTTGAATTCAGCATCGTAAGTTCCAGTGTTAAGACGTACAGCTACATTAACCTGATTGGAAATAATCATTACTGACATCATAGATACGATACAAAGTTCTTTAATAATCCCTTTATATTTGAAAATTAATAATAATGCTGAAAAAAGCAATATGGCGCCAATTGCCAGCCAGGGCATCATCGAGGCCTTCGGACATAATCTGTCGCATGTCTTGAGATTCGGAATAATTGTAATAAACCAAATAAAGAACAATACTGTCAGAATTAATTGCAGCAGAATAATTACACCTTTAGGAATAGTGATTTTTCCGGTTACAAATTTTATTCCTTCATGAATGCCATAAATAGAGATCAGCAAAACAATCCAGAAGGAGGGTATATGAAATCTTGGAATTGGGAATGGATAATAAGCATGGATAATGAAATAGGGAAATAAAAATATCATCAGTACGAGAATCTTCCAGTTTTTCCTGAACAAGGCTATACCACATCCCAGTATAAAAGATACTACAGCCAATATTTTGTTCATGCCTGTTACTATTCCAAGCAAATTCTTACCTGATGTCAATGGGATTGAAGTCAGATTTTTGTATCCGACTCCCCATATAATATCCAAATGTCTGCGAATACCTATTTTGTTTTCAGGTACCTCATTCGCTGAATCTGAAAGTATTTGTTTAAAAATACTTAGATAGTGCAATGAACCTGGCTCACTATGAAAGTAGGTTCCCAGCATCCATAATAAAAGCGGAATACTTGCTGCAATGGAATAGCCCAATGAGATAAAGCATTCCCTGCGATTCTTTCTATAAATAATATCAATCACAAATGCCGCCAAAATCAAAATCGCGCATTCATATCGAACCATTGTTGCGATAGACGCAAATAGGTAGCTCCACTTACTTCTTCGGAATATAAAGTAGATAGTCAAGAGTATAAAAAACAGCAAAGTTGTCTCCGCTATTGGGTCAGTCATTAAATATAATACCCATGGATTGATTAAACATATCAATGCAAACCATTTAGCTGATTTTCCTATCAGATGTTTAGCCAGCAAAAAAAAGAGTATTCCATTAAAAGGATAAAGTATTGCATTCAGTAACCAGCCGGCTTTTAGTTCGGGATAATCGCCCGACATTAGAGGAGTTAAAAGATTCTGCAGAATACCTGTCACTGGAGCGCGTTTAAAGCTTCCCGGCAGTTCAAAAGAAAGAAGGGCTTTACCGACTTCATAGAAAGCAGGGAAATCTGAATTTGGTACTAACTGGTGACCATAAAACAATACTGACTGGTAAACTCCAAATAAAAAAAGAATAACGCAGATTATAAGTTCCACCTTCCTGTTATTCTGTTCGGGATTAATTGCCAATCTGGAAGTTTGAGTATTTTCTGATTTCTTTCTTCTATCTATTCTTTTATGTTTTGGCGAACCCATGACTTCTCCTTTCCAATACAATTGTTTGGAACATACCTGTTGTGCCGCTCGAAAACCGCAACAGCGACTCGATACACCTGACTGGGGCAAACATCCATGATGGAAGGAGTTGTTTCAAAGTAAATCCTCCGCTGATTAAATAAGAGACGGGCGTATGATTATATATTTTCATAATATTAAGTTCAGGATATTTCTTTTGGAATAGTTCTTTATCCCTGTTAAATATTATCCATGCTAAAGCGTCATTGCCATCAAGTAAATGTCTCGACCCTTCAACCTGCCAGTCTGCGGCCGGGTCGAAAACCTCATGGTGGAATCTTGAATAAACAAATCGTGCCCAAAGTGTATTGGCCGGTTCTATCATAACGATTCGGCCTTCATCTTTCAAAATACGTGTCACTTCAGCGAAAAACATTTCGACATTTTTTATATGATGAAGCACATTTACCATCATTATTGCATCTACAGAATTGTTATCGAAAGGCATTTTTGTCGCGTCAAATATTCTGTCAAGACCAGGCAAATCAAGAACATCTGATGTCTGAACCTTCGGATACATTTTTTTTATAAATCCGGCGCCGCTTCCTAATTCTACAAACGTGCCATTTTCATGGTCTGGAATGTGCGACATTAAATCGCGGTAGAAATTCTCATAAACTTTTCGAAGAAATTTCTTCTCCATCAGGATTTGCTTGTGCAGCAAAGTTAAAGAGCAATCATCCATATCAATTGCGGTTTTTACCTGAGGCAGTTTTAATAAATTGAGAAGTCCCATAGATTCAGCTTTTCCATTTGAATTTCTTAAACGCGAGCCAGCTCATTTTTAAGAGCAGCCATCCATGCCGAAAACGTGAAATATTTGTTGAACCATAAGTTCTTGCCCGGTATGTCACAGGAACTTCCGCTACCTTGAAATTTTGTTTAACAGAGCCGAAGATTAAATCGAAGTCGCCAAACGGGTCGAAATTACCGAAAAAATCACGATTAGCCGCGAGAATATCGTAGTGTTTGCGGCTGAGCATCTTGGTGCCGCACAACGTATCGCGAAAACGCTGATTTAGTAACCATGTGAAAAGCATTCCAAAAAATTTGTTGGCGAGCAAATTTAAAAATCGCATTGCTTGTCTTTCCATCGGGTAAACCAGTCTTGAGCCGTTGATGTATTCACCTTTTCCCTGGCAAAGTGCGTTAAAGAATTTCGGTAAATCTTCCGGCGGAGCGGTTAAATCCGCGTCCTGTATTACAAGAATGTCACCCTTGGCGGCCGCAAAGCCTTTGCGAACCGCGTCACCTTTGCCGACTCCGTTACCCTGGTGGATTAACTGTATTTGTCTGTCTGGATAATTTTTTATCTGCTTTTCAATTTCATCAGCCGTACCATCTGTGCTGCTCCCGTCAACAAAAATGATTTCCGTCCATTTTCCCATTTGAGGGATTCTTTTGATGGCATCTTCGACATTTCCTTTTTCGTTTCGGCATGGCACAATAACGGAAATAGATACGTCATTAGTATCTTTAGTTACAGGTTCAGGACGCGCAATAATAAGATTTATTAAGTTCAACGCGCGGAAAATTGGTAATAGTGACAAAATCCGATTGCAGAAAGCTGACAAAATCGGAATCCACTTCGGAAGCATCATCATGCTTTCGCCGCGAATAGTATCATATCCGCTCAGTTTAAGCAGATTAATGATGTCTTCCGGCGGCAGCCAGTTCTGGTAACTGTTCGGCCTGCGCATTCCCAAAAGAGAGCCTGTCCTTAAAAGTCCTTCCCAAAGGTAACTATAATACGTAATAATAATACGTGTATTTTCATGGGTATATTGACGAAGATTTTCGAGTACCGCCTGTATATCTGACCAGCTGCCGATTGAATTACATATCAAAATGTAATCAAAAGTGCCATCGATATGAATATTATGCGGGTCCTGGACTTCAAAATGATAATCGGGAAACCGCTGCTTTGCCGCTTCAATCATTCCCTGGTCTGTGTCTATCCCGACTCCATAGGAAGGCTTAACCGCCGCAAGAAGGTCGCCGGCTTCGCAGCCCACATGCAAAACCCGACTGTTCCGGCGAACGTTCCACGAATATACTTTGTCAAGCCATGTGTAATAATAAGAATTTTTTTTGCGCCAGTAATCCGGAGTTCTGACTTTTTGTTTTTCCATATCGTCTATTGGCATTCAAAACCTCTGTGTTAAATCAGATACACATTTTATTTATTCAATGTCCTTTAATAATTATTATTGTCGTTAATAATCGCTATCAAAGTTACATTAAATAATAAATTTTACAAAGTTATACCTTTGGAAGCAATTAAATAGTGCTTAACCGGTTATTTGTCTTGAATTGTAATATTAAAGCCGATTGTTATGGGACGATTATTTGTAGGCGGAAGATTCGAAAGCGGCGTCAAATAGTGTGACAATATTTGCTGGAGGAACATCAAACTGGATATTGTGAGTATTACTGAATATATAACCAGCTGAAGGTTTGAAAATCTTGATATTTTTTCTCACTTCATATTTGATTTCTTCCTGGTGTGAAAAGGAAAGGTGCTGATTGTTATTTATTGCGCCGCCCCAAAGAGAAATATATTTTCCGAATTCATTCTTGATTTTTTGAGAATCCATATTTTTAAGCCCGATTTGTACAGGATTAAGAATGTCAATTCCAATATCAATCAGGTCTGGAATAAAATCGAAACATGAGCCGCAGGTATGATAGCAAATTTTTGCGGCAGTTAATTTTTTAATATGTTCGACAAGCTTTTTCTGTCTTGGTTTGAGTATGCCGCGATAAAAATCAAGTGAAAATAAAGGGCCGTTTTGTCCTGCTAAATCGTCACCGATTATTACGATATCAACAATATCTTCGATTTCTTTGAATAAGCCACTATAAAAATCCATCCAGTATTTTGAAATTTTATCGAACAATGTTTCGCAAAGCAGGGGACTTTCCTTTGTGTCAACAAACCAGGTCGCAATTCCTCGCAGATTGGAACATGTTTCGAGAAGCGAGCCGCTGATTCCGGTTGATAATGCAAAAAGTCCCTTATGTGATTTGATTAAAGCTTGTTCGCGAATGCCGGTAAAAATATTTTGAACATTACAATCCGGCAATGGGTATTTCTCAATTTCTGTTATAGACAAGTTTTCAAGTGGATGATTGGCGATATACATATAATTTCGCTGTTCATCCTGAAATTTCCATATTATGCCAAACTCATCAGTAAAGCTGTTATGTGTAGTTGGATTGAATTGAGGATTTAAGTTTATATACCGAATATCAGCATGAAAACGGTTCAGTAATTCTTCGCATGGTTCAGCGAGCTGTTGTATCGGATCGAGAATTTTCAATTCATCTTTTATACCGAGATAATTGATTAATTCGAGATATGCTTTCCAGTGGATTCCTGAGTGAAAACCACCAAAGTCAATCGGTACTCTATCAGGAATTTTATGATTAAGAGCACTGAGGACACGCTGCCTTGAGTTCATGACATTTATTTCTGGCAATAGTCAATAAGTCTTGCTATTTCGTTTCGAAGGTCTTTGCGGTTTACAATCATATCCACAAAACCATGTTCCAGCATAAACTCTGCTGTCTGGAAATCTTCCGGCAATTCCACTTTAATAGTTTCTGCTATAGTTCTACGTCCGGCAAAGCCAACCATCGCGCCCGGTTCTGCTATTGTGCAATCGCCTAACATGGCAAAACTTGCGGTTACTCCGCCTGTAGTCGGGTCGGTTAAAACACAGATATAAAGGCATCCGGCTTCGTCTAATTTGGCTAAAGCTGCTGAAGTTTTAGCCATTTGTCCCAGGGAAATAACACCTTCGTGCATTCTCGCTCCGCCGGAACAGCAGACTACTACGAGCGGCATTTTTTCTGCTATGGCCATATCCACGGCGGCACAGAATTTTTCGCCAACTACATAGCCCATCGAGCCCATCAAAAAGTTCGGTTCCATTACGGCCAGAGATACAGCTCTACCTTTGATAAAAGCTTTGCCTATTAACATAGCTTCATTGGAACCTGATTTTTTCGTATCTTCTTTGAGACGCTGCTGATAGCTGGTTCCTCTGAATTTGAAGTTTAACTTGTCTTCAGGTTGAAGGTCTTCAAGTGTTTGCTGAAAAGAACCTTCGTCAGCGAGATATTCGATTCGAGTCTTTGCTTCGATACGAAAATGATAATTGCAATCCGGGCAAACATTAAGGTTTTTTTCGACCGCGCTTTTGTAGAGCATGTGCTCGCAGGCGGGGCATCTCATCCACAGACCTTCGGGCATTTCCCTTCGGGGTTTCAGTGAAAAACCGTTCCATTTTGATTTTGCTTGTTGTGCCATATCAACCTATAATAAAACCATCAAACACGTGGGATTATATTCAGAAACACTTTCAGGAAGGTATTATACAATATATTTTCAAAAAGTGGTAGAAAATTTACTTGCAGGAGTTCAAAATTGCATTGATAGCCGATTTTCGGTCTTTTTGGCCGAAAATAGCATTTCCCGCTACAAGTGTATCTGCGCCATATGAAATGACGATTGGTGCGGTTTTTTTATCTATTCCTCCATCGACTTCCACTCGTATGTCAGGACCGGCAATTTCCCTGATTTTTATTATTTTTTCAGCGGCTTCGGGTATAAATTTCTGGCCGCCGAAACCCGGATGTACTGTCATAACAAGAACCATATCGAAATATTTGATTACTGGCTCGATTGCTTCTACGGGAGTTTCCGGATTTAGGCAAATACCCGCAGAACAACCCATTTTGTGTAATTTTTTTATGATTTCTATTGGATTATTAACGACTTCGATGTGAAAAGTAATATTATCTACGCCTGATTTTACAAAGCTTTCGATATACTTTTCAGGTTCGCTTATCATTAAATGAGCGTCGAAAACCAGGTTTGTTGTTTTTCGAATGCTTGATATTACCGGCGGGCCTATTGTGAGATTTGGAACAAAATGACCGTCCATTACATCCAAATGGACTAATTTTACCCCGGCAGCTTCTACTTCGGCGATTTCCTGACCGAGTTTTGCGAAATCAGATGCCAGTATCGAAGGTGCAATTTCAATTGTGCCAGTTTTTGGTAAACGCATAGTTGTAATAAAAA
>CAZMPL010000043.1:13030-15864 GCA_964567805.1 uncultured Pirellulales bacterium
GCATTTAAATACTTTGCCTTCGAGAAATTCAAGAGAAGCACCACCGCCGGTTGAGATATGACTAATCCTGTCCTCAAGTCCGAGCTGGTTTACCGCGCTTGCGCTATCGCCGCCGCCTACGATGCTTATTGCACCATTGTCTGTGGCTTTGGCAACCGCCATTGCGACTGCTTTTGTACCTGTATCAAAAGGCGGAATTTCAAAAACGCCCATAGGTCCGTTCCAGACGATGGTTTTCGCGTCTTTGATTTTCTCGGCGTATGTCTGAGCGGCAATAGGTCCAATATCTACCGCCTGGAAACCAGGGTCAATATCACCTACGGCTGTCTTGTATTGAACACCGGGAGCTAATTCACGGACGACATGATGGTCAACTGGTAAAATAACTTCGCATTCCGCGTCAGCTGCCTGTTTGAGAAGTTCCTGACCTTTATCGATAAAGTCATCTTCGCACAAGCTCTTTCCGATTGTTTTTCCATTACCTTTAAGGAAAGTATATGCCATTGCACCGCCAATAATGATACGGTCAACTTTACCGATAAGGTTTTCAATTACGCCGATTTTATCCGATACTTTTGCGCCGCCTAAAATCGCTACGAAAGGTCTGCCCGGATTTCTCAGTGTGTCACCGAGGAATTTTAATTCCTTTTCAATCAGGAATCCGATTACTCGCGGCTTTCCTTCCATAAGCATTGGGACGGTGTACATCGATGCATTGTCACGATGAGCTGTACCGAATGCGTCGTCAACATAGATATCCGCCAAATCAGCGAGCTTTTGTGCAAAATCATCTTTTGCCTGCCTGAGCTGTGCGTCTTCTTTTGCGGCTTTATCCTTTATTGTTTCTTCCTTGTGGAAACGTACGTTCTCAAGGAGCATACAATCGCCCGGTTTCAAAGTTTTGGCTTTTTTACTTGTTTCCGGTCCGACACAATCATCGACGAATATTACTTGTTTACCTAATAACTCAGACAATCTTTTTGCTACTGGAGCCAGAGAATATTTATCTTCTTTTACTCCTTTGGGCCTGCCAAGGTGACTCATAAGAATCAGAGAGCCGCCGCCATTCAAAATATTCTTGATGGTTGGTAAAGCCTTAACAATACGATCATCACTTGTGATATTGAGGTTTTCATCGAGCGGCACATTAAAGTCGCATCGCATTAACACTCTTTTACCTTTTACATCAATATCAGCAACAGTCTTTTTTGCCATATAAATTTCCCCTGTCGAATAATGAACCTGTTATAATTTGGCCAGTCTTTCAATCAGGTCTGCGCTTCTTGAGGAATAACCCCATTCATTATCATACCACATAGTGACTTTTACCATATCGCCGTCAAGGACGATTGTATTTGTGGAATCAAAGATTGAACTGGCTGGATTGCCGATTATATCAACACTTACGATTGGCTCATCACAATATTCAATAATGCCTTTCATTGCTCCAGCGGCTGCTTCTTTCATAGCTGCGTTGATTTCTTCTACTGAAGTTTTTCTTGCTGCTATGAATGTAAGGTCTGTAATCGAACCATCCGGTACCGGAACTCTGAGTGCATAACCGTGAAGTTTGCCTTTTAATGAAGGGATAACTTCGCCGAGTGCTTTTGCGGCGCCGGTTGTTGAAGGTACTGTGCTTAAAGCAGCAGCTCTGCCGCGGCGTTTATCTTTATATGGCATATCCAAAATCGCCTGGTCATTGGTATAGGCATGAACTGTTGTCATAAGGCCTTTAACAATGCCGATTTTTTCGTGCAGAACTTTGCATGCCGGTGCTAATGAGTTTGTTGTGCATGAAGCATTTGAAATACATTTCATGCTTGCATTAAGAAGGTTATCATTTACACCAAGAACTATTGTTGCATCTGGTTTATCTTTGGCTGGTGCTGAAAGAAGAACTCTCTTTGCTCCCGCCTGGATGTGACTGTCATAACCTGGTTTGCCGTCTGCGGCTTTGGATGTGAATCTGCCTGTTGATTCGAGGACAACATCGACACCCATTTTGCCCCATGGAAGCTTTGCAGGATCTTTTTCCGCGATAATCGGAATCTCTTTACCATTGATTACTATTGCGCTGCCTTTGGCTTTTACTTCGCCATTGAATTTGCCCTGTGTTGAATCGTATTTGAACATATACGCCAGCATATCGGCATCGAATAAATCGTTTATGGCTACTACATCAAAAATCTTTGGTTTTTGAGCCATAACTCTCAAGACCAAACGTCCGATTCTACCGAATCCGTTAATTGCAACTTTTATTGCCATTTTAAGTTTCTCCTTTATAAAAAATTGTCAAAACACTTATTTTTTAGGATTTAAGCGGGGTACACCTTACGTTTGGCCCCCTAAAATCACTTAAACGAGGTTACGAAACGTTACTTTATTGAAATTCAAGCCTTATGTCAAGGATTTATTTTAGATTTGAATTTGGTTTGCGGCAGGTTTGGAGAGGGATACCAATGTATGGATTTCCGTTATTTCGACAGATTTTGGGTATTGTACAGTAAGTTCTTGCCAGTAAATATGCAATCTGCGCCAACTATACCGCCGACGATGAGCAGCCCGGCGTACATGCGGCAAGTTGCTTTAGAGAGAAGTTTGTGTTGAATTCGAGGATATTGATATCCAAAAAGGCTGGACGACTAAAGATGCCAATACAGAAAAGGAAATTCATTAATATGGTGTCCACAGATTATTGAACTGCCTAAAAAGACCTCAGTTTTCATGCGAAAATCCTTACAACCTGACTAACAGTATTTTTTTGAAAAGCTATAAATTTCTTCTTTACTTGTGATAACATTATGATATTATATTGATATAAGACTAACATGATA
>CAZMPL010000044.1:0-15798 GCA_964567805.1 uncultured Pirellulales bacterium
AATAGTATCGTTTCTAAAAACAAACAAAATAATACTATTATCTTTTATATTATCTGCCGTTATTCAAATGATATAAAATTCCATTTATAGCATTTTTAATAGATGCCAAAAATATTTATTTGAAACATAATATTTGCTCTTAAAAAATGCAATAATTGATTAAGGAAAAAATCACACCGGGACGATAGAGAGAGGAGTATGGTAGTTTATGGGGTATTTGATGTGGGCCAGATTTATGAAAGTAAATAACTATCAAATTGAAGTAATGTGGCTGATTTTGGCCACGATGTTTTGCCGTGTGACTAGCGATAACGAAGTTAAATATACGTATAGCAACGAAGTAATAGAATTTATAAATAATCCCTCATTTAATATTCGAAAAATCCGGCCGCCGCCTGGTGGCGGCGTATGATATAAATTTCTCTTCAACATTTTTTTAACCAACGGGCCGTAAGCAGGATGCTATGGCCCCTTTTTTTTGCGCACAACAAAGATACTTGCATATCCCCCGCCTCTGTTGTATATTACCTCAAAATTTATTATTAACTTTATTCAGGAACATTATGGCTACATTAACTTTTACGCTCGAAGAACTGCTGGAAATATTGAAATCTAACAATCTTTTACACGAACAAATTATTCGTTCGGAAGTTAAGAATAACTGCATGGAATTTGTTGTAGATACAAAAATGTTTCTGCTTCCCGCTATTCCGGTCTCTTTGAAATATGTAAACTTCGAAAACGATACCGCAACTTTTGAATTGAGTCTTGGCAACGGCCAGTTCAATCAGGCTTTAGGTATGCTCGGAAATACTTTACAATCGAAACTGCCGGAATATGTAAAACTCAAACTGCCGAATGTTCTTATTGATATACCAACACTTCTCGAACACAGAAAAGTAAAAGGAATCCGAATCAGGGAAATCACGCAGATTGCTAATCAATTTACGATTGTTACAGAATAATACGTTCGATTACAATCTGAATATATCTTTTCATTACAATATCTAATTAGTTGTAAGCATTCACAGGAAAACTTTGTTTTGCTATTTTTATGAAAAGAAACGCACGAACGTCATTCCGCACTTGTTGTGGAATCCAGACCTGCCAGTTGGCAGGAAATAAAAAAATATGGATTCCCGCCTTCGCGGGAATGACAAAATCATGTTCTCCGTGAACTGTTACAATTAGTTTTAATCGAAGTCCGGAGATGGGCTGTTCCCAGCTTGCAATATAATACCGGTTTCAGCATTTATCACATAACGAATATGATTAACCGCTCTTATATCAATTGCATCATCAGACAATGGAGGAGCAATTGGAGGTATTCCTCGAAGGTCTATAATCCAAACAAGTTGCGGCTCACCTTTTGTACGAAATTCATCAGAATACCAAACATATTGTGCATCTATTTCCTTTGCATTATAAGGCATTCCGACACCAAATTTTTGAACGATATTTAGAGCATCAATAAAACTGATTTTGGGAAGGGTATCAGGAAATCCTAAATATCTTATATTATCTTGAAACTCTTTTTCAATCCGTTCAGCTTTTCGTGCTGTGCCTACACCAGGATCGTTTCCGTCAAATTTCGATGAGATTCTCAATAGTTCGCCGTTGTTTGGATCTATTAATATTTTGAAGTTTCTATTATATCTATCCTTAAAATCAGGGTCAGGCGTTTTTAACTTAAGATGAAAATTCTTCATTTCCACAAGCCAGACATTTTTTCTTCCTTTTACCTTTTCATGAAGAAAAGGTGTATTATCCTCAACAATATCAACTCTCTTGAATGAATAATTTATTCCCTCAATAGAATTAAAGTCTGTAATTTTATTAATATATTCAGCTGCTTCAGCCTCTGTATTAAGATTTGGTTGTGCTTGAGTATTATTATAAATTGCTAAACACAAAATAAATAAGACTACTTTTGAAATGAAATTACTCGCTTTAATTATTTTCTTTTTCATATCTGTCTCCCCTTTATTAATATCATTTACATTTCAAAACCTTTATGTGTTCTCTGCTGTTTGAGTTTGCTTCTGCGTTTTTTGGAAGCCAGTCTATTTTGTTTTGCGCTGTATGGAACTTTTGTTTTTTTGCGGATTGGTTTTGGCTTGAGTGACTTTTCCAATAACTCGTGCAGCCGCTCTATAGCCGCCTGGCGATTTGCAATTTGCGTCCTGAATTTCTGTGACACAATTCGAATAAAACCATCATTATCAATTCGTGTTGATAAGAATTTTGATATTCGCTTTTTCTGGTCTTCCGAAAAACATTTGCTTTCATTAATATTGAAAAATAATGTCATTCTTGTGTTGAGTTTATTTACATTCTGCCCGCCCGGACCGGAACTGCGTGACGCTTTGAAGACAAGTTCACTTTCCGGGATAACAATATTTTCCAAAATCTCTATTGAGCTCATTTGCTAACTTCCAAAATATTTCCATTTATAGAATATACTTAGCAAGATTAAATCACAATAAGAATATTAATAAAATCAGAATAGTTTATTAACCGCAAAGAACGCGGCGAACGCAGAGAATATATATTATATATCTTTGCGATCCCGTCGAACACTGCGGTAAAATAATAAGTGATTAATATAAATGAAGAGTTGCGTAAAAGAAATAAACTATTCGTAATTAGAACTGGCAAAGGAATCTCAGGTCATTTTCGAAAAGAAGACGAATGTCGGTAATTCCATATTTGCGCATTGCAAGGCGTTCAATACCGAAACCGAATGCCCAGCCGGTGTATTTTTCACTGTCTATTCCAACCGAATCGAAGACGTTCGGATCGACCATGCCGCAGCCGCCCATTTCTACCCATCTCTCGTTACCTTCTTTATCGGCAAGAAGTAAATCCACTTCTGCGCTTGGTTCAGTGAATGGGAAGAAGCTCGGCCTGAATCGCCACTGTGTCTCTGGACCGAAGAATGTGTGTATGAATTGTTCGATTGTTGTTTTCATATCGACCATGCTGACACCCTCATCAACGACGAGAGCTTCAAGCTGATGGAACATGTACATATGAGTCGCATCAACGGTATCAGGTCGATAAACTCTGCCAGGCGCGACAACGCGAATAGGAGGTTTCTTGCTCTCCATTACGCGAATTTGTATCGTCGAAGTCTGGCTTCGCAATAATTTTTTGTCGTCAATATAGAAATTGTCGGAAGGTTCTCTCGCGGGATGTTCCGGAGGAATATTGAGTGCGATAAAATTATGCCACTCATCTTCGACTTCCGGGCCGTAAGCGACATCAAAACCCATGCGGCCGAAGATTTCCAATAACTCGTTCAGAGTCTGTGTAATTACATGCGGCTTGCCAATCTGAACCGGAACTCCCGGCAAAGTCACATCGACAAGTTTTTTCTGCTTATCATCACGAGAAAGTGACAGGTTCGATTTAATATCATCAAAAGCTTTCGAAACTTCGACCTTAATTTTGTTCGCGAGTTGTCCGGCCTGCGGCTTGAGCTCTTTAGGAAACCGGCCGATTTGACTGAGCATATCTATAACCAGTCCTTTGCGTCCGAGATATTTAATACGGAACTGCTCCAGGGACTCAAGGTCGTTAACTTTCTTCAAATCAGAAAGTGCTTCTTTGCCGATTTTTTCAAATTGATCAAGCATTGTTAGTATTGCGTTTTGAGTATTGCGTAATGTGTGATAAATTTAATTAAGAAGCGGATTTTTGTGCGGCACTAAGAATCGCATCAAATCCGTTCGGATCATCAATAGCAATTTCACTGAGCATTTTGCGGTTTATAGCAATATTAGCTTTGATACAATTATCAATAAATACGCTGTACCTGATTCCTCTTTGTTTGCAAGCGGCGCTTAATCGAGTAATCCATAATCCACGGAAACTTCTCTTTTTGCGTCTGCGGTCAGCTTTTGCATAAACACCAGCTCTGACTACTGCTTCTTTGGCCAGCCGATACTGTTTGCTCGCTTGTCCGCGATGTCCTCTTGCTGCTTTAAGAACGCGTTTTCTTGCCTGACGTGTTGCGGCACCTTTTCTTACTCTTGGCATATCAGCTTTCCTTTATTTACCTAATTTAATAAGGGCTTTGGCTCCGCTAACGGTATTCATCGTCATAGAGCCTGTTGCCTTTCTTTGTGTTTTGCCACTTTTTTTACTCATAAGATGACCTGCTCCGGCTTTTTTATGTTTAATTTTACCGGTAGCGGTTACTTTTACTCTTTTTTTCAAACCCTTATGGGTTTTCTGCTTTGGCATTTAGCTAATCCTTAAAAAAACTCAGTAAAGAATTTTATTTTCCTAATTTGTTTTTGCACGTTCCGACTTCTTGCGAAAAATACAAAAATAATACTTTACGCTATTTATAGATGCAGGTCAACACCCAAGGTTAAATTTTTGTAAAAAAATCCGCCTTTTATACAGATTTTCCACAACAATAGCTTTTCTCTGACATAAATTTACAGAGAAAATCCAATATTCTGTCAAATTTAACCCCAAAAGTAAAAAACTCGCAATAACTCAATAGTATTACTTCTCAATATTCCTGTATATTTGAATATTAAAAAAGCTAACATTCTTAAGAAGCATCATTCAACCGATGATTTTCTCGGCACAAGCAATAAAGTCATGCGTTTTCCATTTACCTGGGCTGGACGTTCTATTTTTGCGATATCACTTAGATTTTCCGTGATTTGCTCAAGTATTTCAAAACCCTTGTCCTTATGCAATACCTGGCGGCCTTTGAAGAATATGGTGAATTGTACCTTATGACCTTTATCAACAAAATCCCTGCCATGATTGAGTTTTATTTCGAGGTCATGCTTGTCTGTTTCCGGCCTTAGCCTTATTTCTTTGAGAGTAACAGTATGGCGAACGTTTTTCTTGTGTGCATCACGTTCCTTGCGCTTCTGTTCATAAAGCCATTTGCCATAATCCATTATCTTACAAACGGGAGGATCATTCAATGGAGCCACTTCCACGAGGTCTAAACCAACCTCTCTGGCTTTATCAAGCGCCTCTTGTCTGTCAATAACTCCTAATTGATTATTCGATTCATCAATCACTCTTACAGCGATTGCCCGAATCCCTCCATTTATCCTTAAACCTTTTTTATCTATTGTACACCACCTTACCTTTCTGTCAGATTATGAAAGTAGTTAATACGCCTTTTGGCGTACATCAATACTAAATTATAAAAATACCTGCTTAAAAAGCCAAATCAATTATCTTATCGGCTATTTTTGTTTTTGTAATTTCCAAAAATTTATCTATTTCAACAGTCTGATTCTCCTGCATTCCCCTAATCCTGACATTTACAGTACCAGACTGAGCCTCCTTTGGCCCGATAACAAGCATATAAGCTACTTTCTCACTATACGCTTTAACTATTTTTGAGTTTATCTTTTCATCAGAAAAATCACAACTATACCTGAGGTTTGCTGCTTTGAGCTTGTTTTCAACAGTTTTCGCGTAATCATTTGTTTTTTCACTTATAGGGAGCACCCTTACCTGTTCAGGGGCGAGCCAAAGCGGGAAATTCGCGGCATAATGTTCAATTAAAATGCCAATGAACCGCTCAAAAGAACCCAAAATCGCACGATGTATCATGACAGGTACTTTTTCGGTATTATCCTTATCAGTATAAGCCAGTTCGAAACGTTCGGGCATAGAGAAATCAAGCTGAATCGTGCCAAGCTGCCATGACCGTTTCAGGCAATCTTCGATATGGAAATCAATTTTTGGACCGTAAAACGCCCCATCGCCTTCATTTATGTTGAATTCGATGCCTTGATGCGCAAGTGCGGCTTTCAGGGCATTCGTCGCAATTTCCCATATTTCATCCGAACCAATATGATTTTCCGGTTTGGTTGAAAGTTCGATATGGAAATCCTTGAATCCGAAAGCCTTATAAATCTCAAAAACCAATTTGATAACGGAAATAATTTCAGGTTCGATTTGTTCCGGCGTACAGAAAATATGTGCATCATCCTGGGTAAACTGTCTTACCCTGAATAATCCATGCATTACGCCGCTTGCTTCATGTCTATGTACAAGACCAAGCTCGGCGACTCTCTTCGGAAATTCACGATACGAATGTTTGCGGGTATTATAGACAAGACATCCGCCGGGACAATTCATTGGTTTTACCGCGTATCCCATATCATCGATTGTCGTGAAATACATATTTTCTTTATAATGATCCCAGTGGCCGCTTTTGTGCCAGAGAGATTCGTTCAAGATAATCGGCGTGCGTATTTCTTCATAGCCGTATTTATGATGAACACTGCGCCAGAAATCAACTATCGCGTTCCAAATAATCATTCCCCTTGCGTGCATAAACGCAAAACCGGGACCGGCATCGTTGAAACTGAACAAATCAAGCTGTTTGCCCAATACTCTATGGTCACGTTTCTTTGCTTCTTCGATGCGATTAAGATATTCATCAAGCTGTTTTTTGTCCGGCCATGCGGTACCATAAACACGCTGGAGCATTTTTTGTGTCGGGTCACCATGCCAGTAAGCGCCTGCTACCGACATAATCTTAAAAGCACCTGCTTTGCCTGTACTTGGTACATGAGGTCCCCTGCACAAATCCTCGAATCCGCCACCTTGTGAATAAAAACTGATAGAATCACCATCAGCTCTATTTATATTATCTGTTTTATATTTATCGTTTTTGAGCTTATTTAAGGCATCCTGACGTGACATTTCTTTACGCACGAAGGGTCTGTCAGCCTTGACGATTTCAGTCATTTTATTCTCGATTTGCTCGAAATCAGTCGGTCGAATCGGCTCATCAAGGTCAATATCGTAATAAAATCCGTCATCGACAGTCGGACCGTAAACAAGCTTTGTGCCGGGCCAGATACTGCAAATAGCTTCCGCCATAATATGAGAACAGCTATGACGCATTATTTCCAGACCAAGACGGTCTTTTTGTGTTATAATTTGAATCTCCGCTTCTTCTGAACCGTTTGAAAAGATAGGAGATGATAAATCTTTCAATTGTCCATTAATTTTCGCCGCAATAGCCGATTTCGCAAGTCCTGGTCCAATTTTTTCCGCTAATTGCTTACCAGTTAAAGAGTTATCGACTTCTAACATGCTGCCGTCGGGAAGTTTAACTTTAGCCATATCGATACGTTTTCGTTCCTTTTTCTATATAAAATATTATTTTCTTTATCTAACCGAATTTAACCTACATACCAGACTATGTCAATAATATTTATGGACCTAATAAATTCTTGCACTATTATTATCAAATCTGTATAATATTATTGGTTGTGCCAGTTATTCTGTTTTACTGATTATTACCGTGAAGTTTAACAGATAAAATCAGGGAAGAGTATTGTGTTTGTTTCTCAGTGCGTATTCCCTAAAAATTGAAAATTAGTCCTCTGGGCTTATCCTGAAGAACTAAAAGAGGAAGGCTGTTATGCATGCAAATTTAGTTCTATTCTCAAAAGACGGCACACAAAGGGTTTTCCCTTTGTCGAGTGAAGTTACCATACTTGGCCGACGACACGATTGCGATTTACGAATCCCTTTAAAACTGATTTCACGAAGACACTGTCAGTTAAGCAAGAACAACGGCGATTTAAAAATCCGTGATCTCGACTCCAAATGCGGAACTTTTCTTAATGGTAAAAAAGTAAGCGAAGACGTAGTCAACGCGGGCGATTATATTAAAATCGGCCCACTGACCTTCCAAATGCAAATCAACGGAAAACCAGAGACAGTGTCCCCTCCTCAGCAAAAACAAGCACCGACAAAACCTGCTTCAGCCCCACAGGAAAATAAGCCAGATTTGGATTTGTCCGGCAGTTCCCCCGCTCTTGATTTATCCGACTCATTTGTGGCAGAACTCAAAGATCTTTAAGCAAACCAATATAATCATACCGATTACATATTCACATTTAATTCAGGATTTGAAATTCAAGAATAAAGAGTATCTTTAGAACTATACTAACAATTACTAAAAGTCCGCAGTGTCCGCCGCACATGCCGCCGCATTCAGCCTGAGATGGTCCGGGACATGAATCACATGAATGTGAAGATTTAGTTTGTACAGCAAAACCTGAAAGCATTTTATTCATGTTTATACTGCCGCACTTACTGCATTGGTGTTTCTGCGGCTTACCGAGGCTTTCCAGAAATTCCATTACCAAACCACAATCATTACATTTATATTCAAATATAGGCACGATTAAATCTCCTTTTAAAAATCAATATATTTTCCACATTATATATTACCGTGTCTCGATTTGCAATATATTGAGGTCTTAAATAATATGCTGCCTGATACAACTTTAATGTTAGCTTTTTGCCTGGTCAAGTATAAGGTCTTTTGCTTTGCGGCTCGGTAAATTCAAAGCTCCATAAGCTGCGGCCGCCGCACTTTTCAGACCAGGGTCTGTTTCGTCTGAGCTGATAAGGTTATATATCATATTAACCATATCATCACCTAACATGCTGCCATTAACTTTCGCTGAAGTTGAAAGTGCATTAAAAGCAACTATTTGCATATCAAGCTCATTATTTTCATTAAAAGCCATTGTTACAATAGCGCTTTGAGCTACCGGGCTTTTAAGATATGCAAGTGTCTGTGCCGCTAAAACCTGAATCTTTTTACGTTCATCACTGGTGGCTTTGATAAGAGCATCCTGTGCCAGGGATAAATCAATAACAGTATTTCTCGATTGAGCCAGTCCGAACATTACATTAGCCGCTTGTAATGCATAGCTGTCAGCAAGATTTTCATTCCATGTAATTGCGTCGGTAACTACTGTTTCCGAATTGCATGCAAGCGCTTCTGTCAAATTCTTAACTACAGTTTTACTTTCTACGAAATTATCCTTTGGTAATGCGGCCGCTATTGCTATCGCCGAACTGTATCTTACCAACCTGTCCTTGAAGCCAAGAGCCTCAACAAGAGGTTGTGCTGTGCCGAGTTTATAAAATAATGACTTTTCACCGGCGGTTCTTCCTAATGCTTCGATAACACCAAGAGCGACAAAAGCATCACTATCTTTTACCGCGCGAGCGAGTGCCTGGTGGAGATATTCAACTCCAGCGGTTGTCGCGTAAACGAGTGCGTTGGCATGACTTTCACCGAAATATTCCGGCATTTTTCCAACGTTTGCTGATTCGGCTTTGAAGTAAGACGCTATCCAAAGACCTATCGCTGAGCCGTAATTCTCGTCTGCCTTGAGTGACCATTCGCAATTACGCATAGCCATAAGCTCATTGAAATACTTTTTATTAACAGGTTCACGAATCAACTTACCATTTTCAGTATCCCAGAACCATACATTCGCGGTATTAGCGTCTTCGGCAGGCTGCAAAGATTGGGCATGGTCATAATATTTTTCTGCAAGCTCATAAAATAGTTGAGCCGCTGGTATAGACGCAGCAGAAGAATTGATTTTTATAATGCCAGCCTGTGCTGCCTGGCGAATATCCGGTGATTCTTCATTTTCCACTACATATTTCAGATAAGGAAGCGCCTGAGGATAACCAATCCCGCCCATTGCCTTAACAACCTCTGATTTCACAGCTACGTTGTCTGTCTGCAGAGCAGCGGCAAGAGGCCTGATTGCATCACGACCAATTTGCGGCAATGCCTCGGCTATTCTGGCAAACTCATCACTGCGTTCAGGATCGGAAAGTGCCTCGAGCATAAACGGAATCGCGTATTCGCCCGCATTTCTTAAGCGTTCGACAGCTGTAAGACGTCCTCGTGGTGTATCACTATTTAATCGAAGTACTTCTTCGTAAATAACATCAGATTTGGTTCGTTTTTCAAATCCGCCGCCTTCGATAACGGCAATAATTTTTTTGGCCAGGTCGGCAAGCTCTTTATCATATTGGTTTTCACTTGCCTGTACCAGGATTTTATAACCAGTTTCGTTTTGGCTGGACAACTCAAACAATTTCACAGGGTCAGGATCATTCTCAAGAATAGCTTTGGCATAATCCTTCGCCGCGTCTATTCTCTTAATAGCTGTGTAATGAATGAACTCGTCCCAGTTCTTTTCCAATTCAGATTTTTCTGCAACCTGGCAAATTCCTATGCCCGCAACGAAAAGCAATACTGCTAAAATAGCTATGGCTTTGTTATGATTGAACATCAATATTCTCTCCAATCCAAAAAGTGCATCTATTTTCATCACCAAAAAAAGATTTGGCTGCTCCTTACCTCCGAAAAATACCCCACGTTATGGTGTTATACAGTTCGGTTGTCAATAGTTCCCCTAATACAATTTAAGAGTCTATTATGTTAATAGTATAATATTTTTTAGCCCATTTTGTCAATAGAAAACCGTTTTAGACAGCTAAAACGAGTAAATTGTACAAAAGATTGCGTTATAGGACCATTTTCAGGGCAATTATAATTCAAATTTCTCATGACAACTATTATTTCTTATTTGTATGTATTTTATATAATTTGTTACATTTTCGTCTTAATATTTGCCGCTATCTGCAAAAATCCGGGCATAGAATATTCAAAAAAGCTTTTATATGCTTCACAAAAATAGCTTTCAGTACCCCAAACGCCCTTCTCTGCCGTAATTCGATTTTTAACACAACCTCCCCGGCAAATGGACATAAACCTACAAATAAGGCATTTATTTGATAATTTCTGCTTTGCGCGGTCGAATTTTCTTTTAATTTGACTGGCGGCTAATTTTTCTATCGGCGTTTCGAGAATATTCCCAAGCCGCCATTTCGTCTCGACAAAAAAATCACAACAAAACACATCGCCGCTATGCTCGATAACAATATATTGGCCGCACCTTGGGTCGTACGTGCAAATCGTATGACGTTTCTCTATACAGAATGAAAGAATCGAATCGAAATCACGAATACTTATTTTTTCCAGCCCGTACTCGCTCCACAAATCAAATAATTTACACAGAAATCTCCCGTACTGTTCCGGCGTAATTGAAAAATCGGCTATTTTTCCTGTTACAGGATCAAATTCAACACATGGTATAAACTGCATAAACTTTACACCAAGCCTATTAAGAAAATTAAAAATCTTTTTCGGATACTCAATATTATGCGCATTTAATAAAGTCAACGTGTTGAATTCGACCTGGTACTCCCTGCATTTTTCAATGCCATGCACAACTTTATCGAAAGTTCCGCTTCCTGAATGGTCAAGTCGATAAAAATCATGAAATTCCTTCGGGCCGTCTATACTTATTCCAAGGAGAAAATTATTTTCGTGAAGAAATTTACACCATTCATCATTTAACAAAATTCCGTTGGTTTGCAGCGAATTGGAAATTTCCTGCCCGGACCTGCCATATTTATTTTGCAGTTCGATAACTTTCTTATAAAAATCGAGCCCCATTAATGTCGGCTCTCCACCCTGCCATGCAAAACTATTTACCTGAAAACTTAACTGTAAATAATCCCTAATAAGCCGCTCAAGCACTTCTTCGCTCATCCTTTGCCTGCCGGTACCTATTTCAGGTGACCTTGATTTATAAAAACAGTATCTGCAATCGATATTACAGTTCGAGCCGCTCGGTTTTATTAATAATGTAAAAGGCTGCATTAATATCACCTTTTTTTGTCATGCTGAACAAAGTGAAGCATCTGGCTTTAGAAAAAGATATTACTACGGCTTGCAGCCTCAAGCGCAAGCTTGGGGATGGCTTTTTACAAGTTTTACCATCCCCATCCTGAAAAAATCAGGATAAGGCTGCCACCCAATTGTACTTTAAAATTTTAACTACTATGTATTACATTGAATGAGTTTTAACTTTACCCATTCAATCGCCTGCTCTTTCGTTGTCACTTGCCCTTCCAGTTGAGCAACGTACAATTCATCAGCCAATTTCCCTAATGAAGGCCCGGAGACCGCACCCAATTTAATCAGGTCATGGCCGTTAAGAAGCGGCTTGGGCTGCAACTCGATGTCACCCAATTGCTTAATTCTACGATTAAGTTTTATCAAAGCGGAAATACTTTTCCTGCCGCCGATAGTCGCCTTTTGAATCGCCTTTTGAATCTCGAACAAATCACCGAAATACTTCTGGGCGAGAATCTTTTTCAAATCAGAAAGTGACATTTTATCATCAAGCAGTTTTCCCCGATTCTCAAGCAGGAATTGAATATGCTTACTATCGTTTCTGCTCAATTTCAATATTTTGCATTCGTCCAGGGCAAATTCAGTTTCGCAATCACTAAACAAGCAAGCCAACGCAAAAGCAAAATCAATCTTGCATTGAAACTGACTTAATACACGAATTCCGTAATCCGATTGCGATTTATTCAGGTTCGGAAAAATCTCTTTCGCCAGGCCGCTTTCCACAAGCATTGTAATTCCAGCGGCTCGGTTCGAACTTTTAAGAATGTATCCCAGCTCGATAGCAATTCGCTCGCCGCTGATTTTCGTTATATTTTTTGCGTAATGACAAATCGCCTGCCATGTGGAAGGTTCTATCTTAAAACCAATCTGTGTGGAAAACCTCACCGCCCGAAGCATTCGAAGATAATCTTCACTGAAACGCTCATCAGCAATACCTATCGTTCGTATAACTTTTCGCTTAAGGTCCTTTTGGCCCTCGACATAATCTATCACTTCTTTTTTGAGTGGATTGTAAAACATCCCGTTGATGGTAAAGTCTCTTCGGCTTGCATCTTCCGCGGCGGAAGTAAACTGAACTGAACTCGGACGCCTGCCGTCAACGTAACCTGCTTCGGTACGAAATGTCGCGACTTCGACCTGGATTTTATCAATCATGACAATTACAACACCGAATTTCGCGCCAACTTTGAGTGTCCGCCTGAAAAGTTTTATAACTTCTTTAGGATGAGCGTTTGTCGCAACATCGTAATCGACGGCTCGTCTTCCGAGCAGCATATCCCGAACAAAACCGCCGGCAAGTAGAGCTTCATAGCCGCTCTTGTGCAGTTTCTTTATAATGTATAAAGCCGCTTCTTTACTGGTCAAGAGCCTTGCCTCGCAAAAAACACACGTTCATTGTCCCCCATGTCCGGCGTTCGACTACCTGCAATAGTCCGTAATTGTCTGCAATGTCCACATCATCGCTTGTCCTGACAACTACAACACCCTGAGTTGAAATTTTATCTCCAAGCGAAATCAGCATATCACCCAAAGGCGAGCCGGGCAGATTATTTTTGCTTTTCACATAGGGCGGATCAACAAAAACAAGGTCGCATTTTTGCCCTTCCGGCGCAATTTCCAGTTCGATATTGAATGCACTTCCTTTTATAACTCTCGATTGCTGAACGAAAGCCGCTTTTTCGATATTTTTCTTCAGGATGGATACGATTTCCCAATCCCTATCCACAAAAGTAACGAACTTCGCTCCCCTGCTTAGCGATTCCAAACCCATAGAACCCACGCCTGAAAACAGGTCGGCGACAACCGCTCCTTCCGGCATATCGTATTTATACAACACGCTGAACAGAGATTCTTTTACCCTATCAGTGATAGGCCGCGAAACCATCGAATTCGGGCTGAATAAATTCATCCCTTTTTTTGTACCTGCAATAATTCTCATCCTGATAATATACTCAATAGAGCAAACACAAGCGAGAAAAATTCATCCAAAGGTAAAACTGCTGTTTTTTTAAACAAAAAGGCCGAACCAAATCAAGCCAGGCCTGTGTGGACCACATAAATATTTCTATTAAATACTATTGAGGAAAGTGCTTTGAATCCGGGTGATCTTTCAAATATTCATCTATCTCACCAGGCAAGTCAGCTTTAATCACAGGTTGAAAATGGTTAAGTATCCAAAGTCCTTTGTCTTTTTCCAATTCTATTTTACAACGAGCATAGAGATTATTAATCGGACCAAGTTCAGAAGTAATGACTAAAGCGTTTTTCTCATCAACATAAATATCATCAATTTTTATTCCGTCAATCCCCGGCAAACTCTTAATATAGTTAACAAGATTCTTGGCGCGTTCCTCTTGGGCTCTTACAAGTCTCATAGCATCTACATCTCGACCTTCATTAATCGCCTTGAAAAATTCTTCTGTAGTTTTCTTGACCAGTTTCATCGAATCTTCAGGCAATACAATTTCCACTGGTTCAAAAATAGCGACATGCGTAACTTCTTCTTGTACCTCTTTTTCGAAATTGCTGAAAAGCTCCTTCTTATCACGAATTTGTTTTGCAAGATTCAGAATATTTTCATAATTAATATTTCCCGGCAATTCAGAATGGTCTGATAATTTTTGATATGCACCTTGAATTAATTTATTAAATTCTTCCGGTTCAACTTTAAGACTCATAAGAGAGTGCCTTGCAGTACTATCACCAATATCCTTTGATTCGCTTTTTATAAATGCCAGGTTTTGAACAAGAGTATTAAGAGTTTTTGGTTTATTTTCAGGAACATAAACAGCCCATTCATAAATATTGTTTGCTTCTTTCGTATATAAAACATGACGGCCAACATAATATTCAATCTTACCCTGAGTATTATTTTCCGGTTCCCAGATTAATCCATAAAAACCTATGGGAGCTAAAGGCAATTTGTCTCCAAACCTGAGTTCCTCGAAAGCCTTCTCTAAGCCTGTATCTGTTGTTTTATTTCTATTCTTTCCACTCCAGCAAGTTACAATACTTCCATCTTCAAGGCAATAACTGAATTGAACATTAAATTGGTAACCCCATAAATCGTCATAGTTATTTAAACTAATATTGGAAATATCTGCATTTTCTTTTGTATTTTCCAAGGTAAAATCCTCAGGTGGTTGAGTCAAGAAAATATTCTGCGGCGGCTGAACATTTCTTTCAAAAACATCTGTTTCTGAATGCAATTCCCATTCTACATACGGATCCATTTTTACCCATACCTTAGTCAAGCCAATATCTCCGGTTGTTGGTAACACCCAAGTTTCATATCTGTACTTTATCCCGGAATCTCCTACGTTGAATTCTCTTCGCCATATATCATATTTATGGCCATCAATTTGCCCTTCATCAACCTTTCTATAACTATCCAGGTTCTCCCTGTCCTGAATCGCATTCATTGCCAATTCCACAATATATTCTTTGTTAGCTTGTCTTTGGGATGAAAGCAGCTTATGAAACCTGGCAGTCTTTTTCTTATAATCCAGCTTCATAACATAGTTTTCATCCCAGACTGTCTCTCGTTTTAATTCATTCTTTAACCAGTTCTCCATGCCGGTATATTTTACTTCCCGAAAATGATACATCCTTCCATTTTCAATATCATACCAATATTCTAATGTCTGGAAGTCTAATGTCTGATTATTTACTTTACGAGGGAATTTAGTTTTCACATGAAGTGTTTTTGCTTTTTCTATTAATCCCGGCACATCCGTTAAAGCATAAACTTTGTTTGTAAAACTATCTGATTTCAAAAACAAAAATAACATTACTCCTATTATCACCGCGGCAGCTACTTTTGATATTACACTGTATAATCTAACTTTTTTCACTTTTTCTGTTCTGGATTGTTCCGATAGTGAAACTATAAGTTTCTTTTCGAGTTTATCACGATGAGCGTAATCAGGTTTGTCATCGAATTCTATATTGTTTAGATATTTTTCAAATTCTTTATTTTCCATTTTACTATTTCCCATAGTTTGTCATCCTGAAGTGAAACCGAAGGATCTGGCTGGCGAAAAAGAGATTCTTCACTGCGTTCAGAATGACAATTATATTGTTATATCGCTTATTTTCATTTTTTTTCGCAGCTTTTCAACGCCTCTTGATAACTGGCTCCGAACTGTACCCGCACTGGTTCCGAGAACTTCGGCTATCTCGTCAAATTTCATTTTCTCGAAATA
>CAZMPL010000045.1:0-15722 GCA_964567805.1 uncultured Pirellulales bacterium
ACAGCGAGAGACCGTTTAATCTGCAATATAAATTAGCACCGGGTGGTATTCTTATTACCACACTCGGATTGTGGGTTTACAGTATAGTTGCTTATGGTTTATGAAAAAACGGCGGAAATGCCAATGCATATTTTATAGACAGATCGAAAACATTTCCGGAAGAATATCCCGTCCTATTCGGCTCATTCGTAGGCGGCCATTCAAATAACGAAAAGGACCCCGGATCAAATGTAAACTGGATTGCAAAAGAAACCTGGGATTTCTTCATGAGATTTTAAAAATCACCAAAGAAAAGAATACAAAAGCTATTTAAAAGTAAATTCAGGTGCGGCTGCATCGCAATGTTGTAGCCCACCTGTTTTTGATTAAATTTAGTAAGGATAATAGTCTTTTTCTGAGTACCGAACCCATATTTTGTCTGTGATTTGATTCTTAATCTATATACTATTGATCACTGCCCGCAGAGTACATTTGAATAAATCGGCCCATGTAAGCCATCCCATGTTGGCTGCAACTGCAGGAACAAATGATTTATCTACAATTCCTTCTAATGCTTTTTCAAGAGGTCGTAAGCTGTTAGCTCTGCCTTTTTTGTAATAGCTGAAAAGCCATGCACTTCTCCATTTTTCGTTATACCCACCTTTAGATTTACCAATTGCTTCAGATTTTGTACGGCGCTGATTCATCTTTTCCAATGGTGCTATATCCAAAAATATGAAATAGAATTTGCTATCTGTTTCTGATGCAACATCTAATCCAATTCGCAATTTTCTTGCAATTTGGTCGTACGGCTTTTGCGGCGGTGAAGCAGCAGTGACAGCGGAATATAGTTTTGCTTCAATAAATATAAGAGCGCCTGGTGCTTCAATACTTGCATCTACTTCTGTGGATTCATTGATTCGATTTCCTGTATATTTTTTGCCAATGTGGATTTTGATGTCGCTATCATTTATGTTTAAGTCAGCAAATGATATGGGGCTATTTCCTTCGTATGAATCCATCAGAATTTCATCGAGCGCTTTTATCTTATTTAAGAATGGTAGATGTTCAAGTGTGTCAAAACAAGACCACGTTAAGGCATCTTCGCTATGTGAACTGAACGCATTTTTAAATTTGTGCTGCATCCCATTGTATTCTTGATGAATAAAAGCATCGAGAGCTTTCTCTCGCCCCGGAACGATTACGTGATTGCGTTGGTATTTTTTGTATTTCATATGTTAATACTTTCGAGATATCCTAATATAACAGCATGGGCTAAAGCCCATCCTACAACTACTATCTCTGATTTATTTCTGTTTTGCTCGACAATATATTGTTAGGATTAAAATTATTTAAAAATTTCCGAACGAATTATTTCTTATGTCACTTGCTGGAATTATCAGCACTATTTTCTTTTGGTTTTCTGGACGAGAAACTCTTTGCATTCAGGTATTTTCCATTAAGGGGGTATTCCTGAAAATAACCTTCACAATTCTTTTCGAATACACTTGTAATTCGAAAAGAGAGCTTTTCTTTGTCTTTATCTGTACAGAAGAAAATCATTTCAGGTTTGACACCATCTTTTTTACCGACATTCAATGTTATCAAGTATCTTTTCCAGTCAGGATTTTCTTCCATAAATGGTTCAAGAAAACTAACTTCTCTAATATTGGTTACATCAGCAATAATTGGTTTATCAAGTATAAAACTCTGATACTGTTTTGGATAGATAGATTTTATATCTTTCCGGAAGACTTGCTGTTGTTTCATATCTTTTTCATTCCTCCAGAACTCGATAGGGGGATAAGCTTCTCCGTCTGTCTCATTGAGCTTCTGAGCTATGTAAAGAAAATGATTATCGAATCTGAAGTCTCGTATATCATATCTTAAATCCTTATTAGCAAATAGGAATTTCGCTTTATTGTATTCAATTATGTAATATTGAAATACGAAGAAAGGCAAATCATGATCCTGGATATAACCTTTATACTCTTGCTCGCTTTTATCTGCATAATTTTTGATTGCCTGACCTTCCGGATTAAAGAGTAATTCCTGCCCATTTATTTTATATGTACCCCAAATATTATGAGTTGAGATTTGAATTTCGTTATCCTCGGTAATTACACATGATATAGATGTGCTTTTCATCATGAATGTGTTATCGTCGTATAATTCAATTTGGCCGGAATTATTAAAACCTCCCCTATAAAATGTCTCAATAACATTTTTTGCACATGCCATTTCAGAAGTAAGGATTAGTATCGCAAGAAAAAACCACTTTTTCATATTTTTTCCTCGTTTAATGCTAATAAATTCATATATAGTTTTTATTGAAGAAGAGCTAATCTCATTTGCCTTTCAGCCGGATAGACTCTATACATGTCAGTGTACCGAAAACCTCAACGGCTGGCTCGAAAATCATAGAATACATCTCAAAATGTAATATACAACTTGGTAAGTGGGTGGGCAAGTGAAAATCTGAGTATGTTTTAATTAATTAGAATCCCAAAGCGGCGGGGTGATAAAATATGTGATTAATATTGGTAATGTATATATAAGTAATGCTAATTATACTTTTATCTCAATAAAAAGGCTGATTTTGGATTTCTATAGGGAGATTTTTAATTTTTTTATAAATTTTTTCTCCTTTTTGCAATAAATGCCTTTAATTATGCGTCCTTATTAATGTAAATGATGAGCAACTTTGAGGGATGGAAATTTTAGGGCGAAGCATTATGGAAAAGAAGGTAAAGGACGTTAAAGCGGCAATGACGCTCATAATTGAAGAAGACGTAACGGCTATCAAACAAATTATCAATAATTTTGCTAAAAAAACCTCCAAAGACTCGTTTATAAATAAAAAAGAGAAAGAGGGAGTAAATAAGGCAGGGAAAAGCCAACCGGGCGAAACAGTTACATAACCGCCCTCCTTTAAGCGGCTGGGTGTGTGTTGAATATACGCACCCAGTTTTTTTATAACTTCATTAACGCCAATCGTTTGGGTAAAAAATAGAATCGGATTTTATATTGAACTTTTTGCAAAGTTCGTCAACAAGCACATCGATTCTTTTAATCTGGCAATCTGTTGGACGTATATTTCTTCCATCTGCGACAACGCAAATCCTTATGGCCTGATCGCTGCCGCTCCATTGGATAGAACCTGGTGCCGAATGCTGATTTTGCCATTTTTCAGTAGATTGTATCTGGCCGTCATTGCCGCCGTTGCCGTTGTAAACACAAAAATGATAATTCAGGTCTTTTGAATCTGAAAGTCCGTTATATGATGTTAACTGCTGGAGATTTCCTGATCTTGTGCCGCTATAGGAGATTTCAATCCCGCTCCAGCGTTCTCTTGACTGTGAAGTTACAGAGCAAATCATTTCTTTGACTGGGTCAAGACATTCATAGCTCCAGAGTGAAAACGGACCTGAGGATGGCGGATTGTGTCCCATCGTCATTAAAACTATAGCACCGATTGTCATTGAGGCAAGAAGCGTTGCCAACACCTTTACTAATCTCGCCGGATTCGGCATATCAACGTCCCTGATAATAAAAGCCAAAAATTTTAGACATCATCCTTGAACTAAATGCTCGTTAGACGATTATGTCCCCATCCTTCGCCTGTCGGATTATATTTACTCGACAGATACAGGATAAGGCAATTGTCTGATGAAAGCACAATTCCATTTATAATATAAACATCGTCACCTGCCAAGATTTAACTAAAAAAAATGTTAAAAAAACATTAATTATTTTTAAATATTTTATTTTAAATATCTTTATAGGAGCTATTCATGATATTTATGAATGTCACATGATTCAATTTCAGAGATTAATAGAAAAAAATTCACTTACAGCTTGTTACAAATTTATTGCTTTTTTATATTAAGCTCTATAAGATATTTTTCGAAAGAAGATTAACTTTTTGTAGTACAGTTTTATTGTATGTTTCGATAATATCCTGATAGTTAAAACGCTTTTTGAAATTGCAAGGGAGAAAGATGACATCAGAACCTATTTGGCAGGATGAAAAATTTCATTCAATGTCTCCTGAGCAGATTGCTTGCCTTCAGGAGCAGGGATGTACATGTGACGACTGGTCCGAAGTTAAGGCAATCGCTGATTTCAATACTGATAATGTACTTTCGGCGCACTTCAGCGGCAAAATTCGATTAGGCACATTCAAGAAAAAAGTATCTTTTTTCGGGGGAATTACCAAGCCATCCGGAATTTATAACGCTTCGATACATAATTGCATCATTGGTAATGACGTGTATATAAGCAATGTGAAAAACTGCATCGCGAATTATATCATCGAAGATAATGTAATCATAGATAATATAGGTCTTCTTGCGGTCGAAGGTGAATCCTCTTTCGGAAATGGAACCGAAGTTGTCTCTATAAACGAAGCAGGGGGAAGAAAAGTGCCGATATATGACAGACTTTCGGCTCATATAGCGTATGTGCTTGCTCTTTATCGTCACAGGTCGAAAGTTATCGAGAAATTGCAGAATATGATTTGTAATTATACTCGTTCAGTTACGTCTTCGATGGGATTTATAGGAAAAAACGCATCTATTATTAATAGTCATATAATAAAGAATGTTAAAATCGGACCAGCGGCTGTACTTGAGTGCATTACAAAACTTGAAAACGGTTCAATCAATAGTTGTCCCGAAGATTCTGTTTATATAGGACCGGGTGTTTCCGCGAAAGATTTTATTATATCAAGCGGCGTGAATATATCCGATAGCGCCCTTCTCTCGAAATGTTTTGTCGGCCAGGGAACTGAAATATCGAAGCAGTACTCAGCGGAAAATTCCTTGTTTTTCGCGAATTGCGAAGGTTTTCATGGCGAAGCCTGCTCAGTTTTCGCCGGACCTTATACGGTAACTCATCATAAATCAACTTTGCTTATCGCGGGGTTATTTTCATTCTTCAACGCGGGCAGCGGCACAAATCAGAGCAATCACATGTACAAACTCGGACCTGTTCACCAGGGAATTGTCGAGCGTGGCTCGAAAACAGGAAGCGATTCTTATCTTCTCTGGCCGGCAAGAATAGGAGCGTTTACGATTGTTTCGGGAAAACATTTCTGCAATTGCGACACATCAGATTTGCCTTTCTCTTATCTTGTCGATAATAATGGGCAAAGCATGCTTGTTCCGGGAGTAAATCTTCGCAATATAGGGACCATGCGCGACGCGGCTAAATGGCCGAATCGGGACAGGAGAAAAAGTTCCGATAAACTCGATATGATAAACTTCGAGCTTTTGAATCCATATATAGTTGAGAAAATATTCAAAGGTCGTGAACTTTTGACGAAGCTTAAAGAAGATTCAGATAAAACTTTCGAATGCTATACATATTATAATGTTAAGATTGAAAAGTCATCGCTCGAAAAAGGCATAAAACTTTATGAAATGGGAATTTATTTATTCCTTGGAAAATGTCTTGTCAATCGTTTGCAGGATAAAAAATTCTCAAATGCACGCGAACTCTACGAGATTCTCAAGCCGCAAAGCAATATTGGGGCTGGAAAATGGTTTGATCTGGCAGGTTTATTAGTACCGGAACAGGAAGTTGAAACGTTATTATGTGGTATTGAAAAAGAGACCATAAATACAACTGAACAAGCCGAACTGGAATTCAGGCGGATGTATGAGAACTATTCTTTGTTCGAATGGACGTATGCAGCCGATGTTTTACAGAACCTTTCCGGCAAAAAAATCGAAGAGATTAAGTCGTCTGATATAATCTCGCTTATCGCGAAATGCAGAGATGCTTTTATCGATTTCGATAACCAGCTTGCTAAGGACGCGGGTAAAGAATATGCTCCTAAGGCTCAGTTCGGTTATGGTATAGACTGCGGCTATAACGAAAAATATGCAGATTTCGAGTCAGTCAGAGGAACTTTGGAAAAAGATACCTTCGTCTCCGGCATTAAAAACCATATCCAAACAAGAATCGAACTTGCCAACGACATAATCAATCGTTTGAAACAAATTGTATAAACCGAATATTATAAGATTTTATACTACTCGGCTGCCTGGATTTTTATTTCTTTTCCTTTTGGAAACTTAATATCCGCGTTTTTAACCAGAGAATCGATATATTGTTCAATGAATTCGTTCTCTTTCTGATTATTCAATGATTCTAAAAGCTTATCTTTGACTTCATCGAAAGAAACGATTTCTTCATCTTTATGGTCGGTAACCTTTATCAAATGGTAGCCATAAATGGTTTCAATTACATCGCTGACCTGGTTTGGTTCAAGAGCGAAAGCTGCCTTTTCAAAATCTTCGAGCATCTCTCCTTTGGTGAAATAACCCAGGTCGCCGCCTGTTGCTGAGGTAGAATCCGGATTGTTTTTTGCAAACTCTGCAAAATCCGCGCCTTCCTTAATCTGGCGGAGCATGTCGTTGATTTTTGCTTTTGCTTTCTCTCTTACATCATTTGGCTCATCTTTGGAAGCAGGAACGAGAATATGGCTTGCTTTTACCTGTTCCGGAACAGTAAATCTGCTTTTATTTTTAACGTAGAATTCGTTTACATCTTCTATAGTAACTTTTTCAGATGCATCCATTTTTGAAAGGATAAAATTAATATAGGTGAGTTCCTTTTTAGCATCAGCGAGAATTTCATCATAGCTTACTTTTTTTTCTTCCAGGACTTTTTTGAAATTTTCCAAATCGACACCTGCTTCTTCAAGACGCTTTTTGAAGAACTCATCGGCCTCTTCGTTAGAAACTACTATATTTGCGTCTTTGACTTGTTCTTCCAGTAACTCTTCTCTAACCAGTTGCATTACAGCAGTTTGCCAGATTTCTTTCATGCCTTCCATAACTCTGTCTTCGTCAGGAAGAGAGACATTTGGATTCTGTAAATCCTGTTTTGCCTGGTCAATCTGTGGTTTTATAAGTTCCTGAACTGCGCTTTCCTTTATTTCGACACCGTTTACTGTAACCGCTACTTCATTAGCATCGGCAAGTTTCATTAAACTTAATAATTTGTTCAAAGGTCGTCTTCCGGTATTATTTACAGCCGTTGTGGGTGAGGCAGTATTGCTATCCGGCGTGCTTGAAGTTTTGTTTTTGCAGCCTGAAATAACAAGAATCGCGGTTATGAATAAAACGGCCAAAGCCTTACTGATGTATGTTACTTTTTTCATTTAATTATCCTTTCTGCGCACATATTGTGCAAAAATAAAAAATGCCCCTTAAGCAGGGCAACCCGCACATTACACATTAAATCACATATTTTGTCAAAGATTAAAGCAATCAGAATGAAAATATCTATGGCTGCTTATTTTATTAATAGCTGAAAATCGGGGTTTTTAAGCTATTGGTCTTAAATGGAGAATGTAATTGACATTAAACGCATTTTGTTTTAGAATAAATAAGAAATTCGAGAAAGTATGCATATTAAGCTTTCTTAACAAAAGAGGATGGATTGATAGGAAAATTTCATGCAAATTGTGGCTTTTTCTTCCTATTTGCTCTTCCGGTAAATGTTAATTGTCCGAGAGGGATATTTTATGAAAATGAACTCGATTCGCGCCGTGTTCAGTTTGTTTATACTTGCATTTCTTACTGCATCAGCATATCCTCAATGGGTACAAACGAATTGGCCGGAAGGGAATAGTTTTTTTAATCTGTATGCTAATCAGGGTATCGTTTTTGCAAGAATCTGGGATAGTAATAGCGCCGGCCGCGTGTTTTTTTCTGATAACCAAGGAAAAACCTGGGCTCAGATAAGTTCTACTGATAGTGATATTGACATTTTATCGATTGTAATGTGGGATAATAAAATTCTCGCCGGCACATGGGAAGGTTTATACGGTACCATGTTAGCCGATATATCATGGATTCCTATTATACCTGTTGGAATTCCCCAGGATGCAGCTCTCTGTTCTATTTCTATGATAGGCGATACTTTCTATGCCGGTTCGATTGGAAAAATATACAAATCAAATAAAGACGATTTTTTTAATAACTGGGCCGATGTAAGTAATGGAATACCGGAGAATATTCGTATCACCTCAATTGTTGAATACGGTGATGCAATTTATGCCGGAAGTGATAAAAACGGTATATTTATGACTCAAGACGGCGGGGAAAACTGGATTCCTATAAATACCGGTCTTACCAACCTGAATATTTTCCAGCTGACTGTAGTTGATACAAAACTATACGCCGTTACTTTGAAAGCCGGCGTTTTTGCATTAGATAGTAAAACTCAAAACTGGGTGGCAAATAATTCGAGCCTTAAAAAAATAAATTGTCTTTTGGATGTCGATGGATCGCTTTTTGCCGGCACAGATAGTAACGGCGTATATCTCTCGGAAGATAGCGGCCAAACATGGATTGAGGTCAATACCGGATTGCCCGACAATACGCGTATCTGGTCCATGGTTTTGAGTAACGATAATATCTTCGCCGGGACAAGTGAAGGTATATGGAAAATAAATCCCGAAGATATTAATAATTATACAATAACAGCAAGTGCGCAGGAAGGTGGGACGATTTCACCTGAAGGCAATGTTACTGTTTATGAATATTGTTCGCAGACAGTTACGATTTCTGCCGCACAGGGGTATCGAATCAGTAATGTAATTGTTGATGGAAATTCTCTCGGTGTTATTTCAAGCTATACATTTTCAAACGTGACGGAAAATCATAATATTATTGCAGAATTTGCAGTTGCTCCTCATACGATTACCGCGTCAGCGGGAGAGGGCGGAACTATTTCTCCTTTGGGCACATTCGCCGTTTCGACGGATACTGATCATACGTTTACTATTACTCCTTTGGATGGGTACGAAATTTATGATGTTGTTATAGATGGTGTATCCGCGGGGGCAGTGACATCACATACATTTTCGTCCGTGAATTCCGATCATACAATTGTCGTGATGTTCAGATCGCTCAATATTTATCAAATCAACTGCGGAGGTGAAGCTTCATCGCCATATGCTGCCGACCAGTATTTCACCGGCGGTACTACAAGTTCTGTTCCGAGTGATATCATTACAACCGGTATAACAAATCCCGCGCCACAGGATGTGTATCGAACCGAAAGAATCGGGAATACAACATATACTTTCCCGAATCTGAAAATTGGAGAATCATACAAAGTGCGTTTGCACTTTTCGGAGAATATGCTGGGTATAAAGGATTACCGAAAGTTTGATGTAACAATCAATGGTACTCAGGTACTCGCAAGTTATAATATATACACTGAAGCCGGAGCAAAATTTATAGCTGTTGTAAAGGAATTTTCAACGAATGCGGATTCCGCCGGACAGATTGTAATCGAATTTAAGACAGTTAGATACAATGCGACAATCGGTGGTATCGAGATAATCGAAGAATAAAAGCTCGAAATTATTCTATCGATAACCAATGGAATTGAATCAGGCATATTTATCATCACGTTTCAGTATAGTACTCGTCTATTCAAAGAATCTCCAGTTTATGTGAAAAACGGACTCAATTGCTTTGCAAAATCATCTGACGGGTGATACAATTCCAAAATTAATAAAATAATCTTTAGGAAATATTGACTGAAATACGAATATGGAATTCAAGCATAAGCAATTAGATAACGGCCTGAACATAATAGGCGAAGTAAATCCGGGAGCCAAATCAGCAGCGGTCGGTTTTTTTGTTAAAACAGGCGCACGAGATGAAACACCGGAAATTAACGGCGTATCACATTTTCTCGAGCATATGCTCTTCAAAGGCACAGACAAGCTCGATTCTTTCGAGGTAAATCAGGCCTTCGATAGAACAGGCGCACAGTTCAACGCTTTTACAAGCGAGGAAAACACGGTTTTTTACGCCGCGATTCTGCCCGAATACGTTATCGAAATAACCAAACTCTGGGCGCAGTTGATGAGACCTTCGCTTCGGACATCCGATTTTGATATCGAGAAAAATGTAATCAAGGAAGAAATCGCGATGTACCAGGATATGCCGAACTTCGAAAGCATGGAATTATGCCGGACTCTGCATTTTGGTAATCATCCCTGCGGCAACAGTGTTCTGGGAAGCGTCGAGAGTATCGATAATCTTACCGCCGACCAGATGCGTTCGTATTTTGAGAGTCGTTACGCTCCAAATAATATAACTCTCGCGTGTGCGGGTAATTTTGATTGGGAACAGGTTTGTATCGCGGCACAGGAATCCTGCGGCTCGTGGATTCCAAAGAGTGTTACGAGACAACTCAGCGATTGCGCAGGAAGCGGCAAAAAGGATAGAGTTGTAAAAGAAAGTGTCACCCGGGAACATCTCTGCCTGATGAGTTCGAGTGTTTCGGCGCAGGACCCGGCAAGATACGCGGCGATGCTTTTGGCAAGTATAGTCGGTGATGATGTCGGCTCGCGTTTCTTCTGGGAGATTGTCGATAAAGCGATTGCCGAAACCGCTTCGATGCTGTTCAACCCGATGGACGGTACAGGATTTTTCTGCAGCTATGTTTTGTGCGGCTCTCAGAATCTTGAAAAAGTGCTTGATATAGTTAATAAGATTTTCGAAAATATCGCCGCTGAAGGTGTAACTGACAGCGAGCTTACAAAAGCAAAGAACAAAGTATTGAGTGAACTGGTTATTAAAAACGAACTTCCGATGGGAAGACTTGTTGATTTGGGTTTTAACTGGATTTATAACGATCATTATCTTAAGATAGAAAACGAAATTAAAGCAATTAAAGATGTAACTATCGATGATATAAAATCGCTTATCGAGCAGCTTAAGCCCGGCGATTTTACCCAGTTAATACTTGGACCTGTAAAAAACAGCGTAAAGGAATAGGGTATAGAGACTTCTGAACGCCATCCGCTAAACGCTGTACGCTATATTGGATTGAATTGATGAAAAGTGAAAACGAAATTCCGAAATTCGACCTTGCCACACAGATTATGGCTGGCCAGCGTAAATTCGCTGCCACGAAACGAATCGCGCCGAGAGCAAAAGACCAGAGAATAAAGACCACAAATGAGCCTTGCCATCCCGAGTGGGACACAAGACCACAGACTACAGACCATGATTTGGAAAATAAAGAACCGGAAATTCAAAAAAGTCTGAAACCTGAAGTCTTGAGTCTCGTCCCTGAAAGTTTTCCTGACAAAATCATTTCCGAAATAGTAGCCAGGGACATACAAAACTTCCGTAAACGCTAATAGCATTACAAACCGAATATTTCACCGCCGTGCTCGCTGAGAACGCGGAGTTGCTTGTTAAATTTTAAAAAATACAGTTATGTATGAGTTATGTAGGATGGGCTTTAGCCCATGCTGTATCTAAATTTATTTTATTTCCTCAATAAAAGATTTCTGTTATAATCTTCGTCAGAGATTGAACAGGGATTTTCTATATGAAAAACGAAGATAAATTAAAAGAGCAAACAGTAAAAAAGAAATCATCGCGCAGAAAATACATAATCGTTATCGGTATTATTTTTTGTATTCTCGGGGTATATGTCTATTGGCTAACAACATGGCGTTCGGAAAATTCCCTATTGCAAAAAGAAAGTGAAATTTTAATTCGCAAAATCGCTGCTCGAAATTTACAGAAAGAACCTGACCAACTGAACGATGAAGATTTCTCGAAAGTTACAAGACTGATAATCGGCGAACATGAGTGGTCATCGGCTCCTTTGATAACGGAACTTGCCGATATAAAGCTGCTCGAGAAATTTACAAATCTTGAAATACTTTCGCTCGGAAGAATTATCTATCCGAAAAAAGGAACTCCGAAATGGATGATCATTTTATCTAAATATGGTTTTTTCGATATTAAAAAAAGATTTGCCCTTGATTTAAGTCCTCTTGCAAAACTTCAAAATCTCAAGTCGCTTACTATTTGTGATACTTCTGTAAAAAATATCAACTCTCTCGCAAATCTTGTTAATCTTCAAAAGCTTGACTTGTCTGGAACAAATATTCAAAATATTGAACCTGTAAAAAATTTAATAAATATAGAGCGGCTTGTTCTCGATGGTACTGCAATTGTTGACCTGAAACCAATTAAGAATTTAAAAAAACTCGAATATCTTCGTATTATGCGAACTAAGGTTAATAATCTCGAACCTCTGAGGAATCTTACAAACCTTCAAACATTTTATGCTTACGAGACTAAAATTTCTAACCTTGAGCCGCTAAAGAGATTAACTAATCTGCGAAGACTTTATATATCTGGCTCAAATAATATTTCCAATCAGCAGATAGAGGACTTGCAAAAAGTTTTACCGAATCTGGAAATTGAAAAATGAAAAACGAAGCAGAGCAAAATGTAAATTATAAGAAATCCTTACGCAGAAAATACATAATCACTGCTGGTATTTTTTTGCTTTTCATAACACCTGTTTTTATTTTTATTCTGCTTTCACAAAATCCAAAACCAGACCCGGCGAGTGAAAGGATTATTCGAGAATCTATTGCGAAACAACTTAATAAAGACCCGAATGAACTAACAAACGAAGATTTCGCTAAATTATCTACATTATTATTGTTTCCAATGAATTGGCCGCAAAATAATAGTGAACACATATATCTTTCTGATATCATTATAATAGAAAAATGTATTAATCTCAGTGAGCTTGATCTTGTTTCAGTAACTTATCCGAAAGAAAAAATACCTGAATGGATGAAGATTTTAGATCGTATAGGGGTTATAAATTTGAAGGATAAAATATTTATTGATTTGACTCCGCTTGCGAATCTGACAAATCTTCGAATTCTGTCTTTTTATGGTTCGGAAATTAATAATATTGAGCCACTTGCAAAACTTACTAACCTTGTAACACTCGAGTTAAATAATACCAATGTTTCTAATCTTGAGCCTTTAAGTAAGCTAACAAATCTGGAAACTCTTGAACTTGTAAACATTCAGATATTAAATATTGAGCCGCTTAAAAATCTTAATAATCTTAGAATCCTTAGTTTGTATGGCACTCAAATATCAGATCTGGGGCCATTAGAGGGACTTAATAGTTTGGAATTACTTGATATACGAAATTGTCCAAATATTACAGTTCAGGAAGTGGAGGACATGCAAAAAACTTTACCGAATTTGGAAATTAGAAGATAAACAAAAAAAGGCGAGATAGAATCCCACCTTTTATGATTTTTGATATTTAAAGTATTTTTTTATTCGCACCATGTTCTGGCGTTTTGGAACATTTTTAGCCAAGGGGAGGCTTTAAGATTTTTCCATTCGTCAGGTAAATACGGCCATTGCCATAAATTAAATAATCTTTCCGGGTGCGGCATTAAAACCATGTGTCTGCCGTCACGCGAACTTAAAGCTGTAATACCAAGTTGCGAGCCGTTCGGATTGAATGGATATTGTTCAGTCTGGTTTCCTTCGTCATCGACGTAACGTATCGGCGCAAGTCCCGGCTCGTTTTTAATTACCTGCTCGAAAATCTTTTCATCCGGCCATAAACATCTTCCTTCGCCGTGAGCTACCCAGATACCAAGTCTCGAACCTTCCATGCCTTTAAGGAAGATTGACGGGCCCGGCTCAATTTTTACTGTAACAAAACGCGACTCGAAAATGCCCGATTCGTTTTTCACAAAGCGGGGCTGATGTGATAATTCAATTCCCCGCCATGGAATCCAGCCGAGTAAAGCCATTACCTGGCAGCCATTGCAAATGCCGAGCGAGAATGTGTCATTGCGTTCGATGAATGAATCGAATTCTTTTCGTATAGTGTCATTGAACTGGATAACTCCCGCCCAGCCTTTAGCCGCGTCGAGAGTATCGGCAAAACTGAATCCGCCCGCAAACGCGATTCCCCTGAAATCTTTCAGAGAAATTCTTCCTTCGGCAATGTCGGCCATAGTGACATCCCATGTCTCGAAGCCCGCGCTGTAAAACGCCCCGGCCATTTCGCGTGCGCCGTTCGTACCTGCTTCGCGAAGGATTGCGATTTTCGGTTTCGATTTGGAATTCAAAATCTTTTTCGGAGTTGGAGTCGGCTCGAATAACAGATTGAAGTTCAATCCTTTTCTATTGTAATTGGCTTTACGTTCTTTTTCGACACAATCAGGATTTGCCTGTAACAAATCAAGCTGGAATGAAGTTTCCTGCCATATGTCACGCAGTTTCTTCATATCAGAGGAAAGAACATTTTTGCCTTTGTGTGTAATTACGATTTCCTGCTCTTTCGTTGTTTTACCGAGAATGAAAGCGTTTTTATCAAATTTGAAACCGAATTTCTTAATGCTCTTTTCTGTGTCTTTCAAAGCATTTTCGTTAATTTCGAATACCAATGATAATTCTTCCGCAAATAATGTCGCGAGAAGGTTATTTGAAATATTTGTCGTATCGACTTGTAAGCCGCAGTTACCGGCGAAAGCCATTTCAAGCAAGCATGTCACAAGACCGCCTTCGGATATATCGTGACCTGAAAGAACAATGCCGTCTTTAATTAATTGCTGAATCGCTTCGAAACCATTTTTCAAAAGTTTTGCTGAATGAACATCAGGAGTTTCATTGCCAAGCTGTTCGTAAACCTGCGCGAGAGCTGAGCCGCCAAGTCGTTTCTGGCCGCCTGAAAGGTCGAGCATAACCAGAACGCTTTCGCCCGGTTTCTTAATATCCGGAGTGACAACTTTCGTTATGTCGGAACATGGCGCGAAACTGATTATCTGAACCGAACCGGGTGACTTGATAGGATGTTTCTTTCCGTCAAGTTCTGTCCATGCGGTCATGGAAACGGAATCTTTTCCGACTGGAATTCTCAGGCCGAGGTCTTTGCATAATTTTGTTGTCGCCTGAACTGTTCTGTAAAGTCGTTCATCTTCTCCCGGCTGTTTGCACGGCCATTGCCATGTCGCCGAGAAATTGATGGACGAGAAATCTTCTATCGGCGCCCATACAATATTTGTAAGCGCTTCCGCCAGACTCATCTTACCGCCTGCCTGTGTTTCGATGAGACCTTTTACCGGCTGTTCTCCTATCGCGGTTGCGATACCGGTTGTTTCGAAGAAACTCCTTGCGGTTACGGCACAGTCTGCGATTGTAAGCTGGCAAGCGCCGACTGTTTGCTGCAGAGCGCTTAAGCCGCCGACCGAGCGGTCAACTTTTCTTGTTAAGAAATGTTTCGAGCCGACCTTGAGCAAGCGAAGAACTCTTTCGAGTGCATCGGAAACAGTTAAACCTTTCGGTAATTTTAATGCTTTTAATTTGCGTTGTTTTGTTTTGCAGTCGATAGTCATTTCCGGCAAGTTCGCAAGCAGAAATTCCATATCCAAATCGATTGGAACTTTCTGTTCCCGCGGCGCGTCTTCAGGAGCCTGTTTATCTGTGAGAATCAATTTGCCGTCATTGGCGACCGTTCCGATGATATACATCGGGCAGCGGTTTCTCTTACAGATTTGCTCGAGAATTTTCTGCGATTGCTCTTTGATAATCATTACAATACTTTCCTGCGATTCGTTACACCAGTAAACGAGCACGCTCATGGTCTTGTCGCCGCAGGGAATATTTCTCAATTCGTATTTTGCGCCGTAAGGATTCACAATTTCCGGTAACGCGACGCATTCTCCTCCCGCTCCCAAATCCGTCATGCTTACTATAGGAGACTTGTCACCAAGTTCAGCACATGCGCGAATTACTGATTCGTTGCGGTTTTCCATTTCCGGGTTCGATCTCTGTACCGAATCGAAATCGAGGTCCGCTTCCTGACCGCCCGCGTCTTTGAGCCAGTCGTACATCTTGCGCAGCCAGGCGAGC
>CAZMPL010000046.1:0-9230 GCA_964567805.1 uncultured Pirellulales bacterium
CTCAATCAGGAACATGGCGGTATGAATGATATACTTGCCGAAATAAGCGCACTTACCGGCGATAAAAAATATCTCGAACTGGCTATGCGTTTTTCACATCGCCAGTTGCTTGACCCTATGTCAGAACATCGTGACACACTTGACAATAAACATGCCAATACACAGGTTCCCAAAGCTGTTGGTTTCGAGCGAATCGCACAACTGAGCGGCGATGAAAAGTATGCACAGGCTGCAGAATTTTTCTGGGAAACGGTAACGTCGAATCGTTCGCTTGTATTTGGTGGTAACAGCAGGAGGGAGCAATTTCCTTCTGCGCAGGCATGTATCGACTTCGTTAATGAACGTCAGGGCCCGGAATCATGCAATACCTACAACATGCTGAAATTAACAAAGCGTTTGTTTGAATCAGACCAGCAAGCGGCTTATGCAGATTACTATGAGCGTGCTCTTTATAATCATATCTTATCTACTCAACATCCGGAACACGGCGGATATGTTTATTTTACACCGGCACGGCCTCAGCATTACAGGGTATATTCCAAGCCCAAGGAGGCTATGTGGTGCTGTGTCGGAACGGGTATGGAAAACCACGGCAAATATGGTGAATTTATTTATAGTCACAACGATGATTCTCTTTTTGTCAACTTGTTCATAGCTTCCGAGCTGAACTGGAAAGAGAATGGCGTTCGTATCCGTCAGGAAACAAAATTCCCTGATGAACCGAAAACAGTAATTACTTTCTTGTCCAATAAGCCGGTTGAACTTACACTTAAAATACGTCATCCATCATGGGTACCGGATGGTCAATTAAAGTTGAAATTAAATAATGAGGATATTGCTTCAGAATCGAAGTCTTCCTCGTATGCCGAAATTACCAGGAAATGGCAAAAAGGCGACCGTCTCGAAGTGTCACTGCCTATGCATACAACAATAGAGGCAATGCCAAATGTCCCTGACTATGTCGCGTTTTTGTACGGCCCGATTGTATTAGGCGCAAAAACAAGCACAGAAGGTCTTGATGGTCTTGTAGCTGATGACGGCCGCTGGTCGCATATTGCAAACGGCCAGCTTATTCCTTTGGAAAAAGCCCCTATGCTGCTTGGAAATCTTTCGGAACTCGCACAGAAAGTGACACCCATTGTAGGTGAAAGTCTTCATTTCAAAGCAAGTGATATTATAAAACCGTCAAGTTTCAGTAATCTTATACTGGAACCGTTTTTCCGTATTCATGACGCAAGATATATGATGTATTGGAAAGTAACACAGCCGGAAAATTATGAACAAACCCAATCTGAACTGAGAGCAGGGGAGAAGCAGTCTCTCGAACTCGATAGAAAAACTATAGACCGCATTATTCCCGGCGAGCAGCAGCCTGAAGCCGACCATAGAATGAAACAGGAAGGTTCTGAATCCGGAAATTTCAAAGACAGGGCTTATCGTCATGCTCTGGCACCGTCGTGGTTCAGTTATGAGCTTAAGGTAACCCAGGGTAAACCTCTGGCGTTATATGTTACCTATTGGGGGAATGAATCCGGCCGCAGGACTTTCGATATTCTTATTGGCGACCAGAAACTTGCTGCAGAAAATTTAACAAATAAATGGAATAAGGATGAATTTGTAAGTGTCCAATACCCATTATCGAAAGAAATAATTACTGGAAAGGAATATATTACAGTAACATTCAAGCCGCAATCGGGTAATTACGCAGGTGGAATATTTGACCTTCGAATCGTCGAAGCTGAATAAAAAACTCTTCAGAAACACAATTTAGACGGCAGGGGAGTGGATTTGCCTGTTTTCCATATGGATTTCAGTATAGTGATTATAGCATTATACTGAAAATTATAGGACGTATATTAACAGGAAAATCTTGATTATTTCCATTAATTATGTTACAATAACTATAATCAAACAAGGTTGTTGGGGAGTGAATATAAATCCCGATTCCGGGATCTTCAGGGAGGTATTTTCATAGTTTTATTTTGTGGATTATTTCGAATGCTATCCGCATACAATATTTGTGTGCAAATATAATCCGATGCTTGAAAGGGCAACAAAATGCGTTCACTAAAGCTCTCGATACTTATTTTCATTATATCATTTTGTGTTATTTGTTACGCAGATTCTGGTAATGCTATGATCATTGAGAAAGAATTACCTGCAAGTATTCAATATAAAGGCTTCTTAGTAGAAAATGGTGTACCGGTATATGGTGATTATGATTTTGAATTTGTGCTTTATGATACACCAAATGATGTTAATCTTGCCGCGTTACCTTTATTCATTGAGGATGTCAATGTATTTGATGGGCATTTTAATGTTGAGCTCGATTTTGGTAAAGATGCATTTGATGGGAACCCTCGATGGTTAGAGATTTGGAAAAGATTAGCGAGCAGTAAAAAACCGTTTATTATTACAGGTCAGAGAGAGAAAATTTCACCTGTTCCTTATGCACTCTTTGCATATGACAGCAATAATACATCATCAAGCGGCAGCGAGAACATCAGCCGCAATTCACTTAATGCCGCCGATGATAATCCAACCGATGCAGTTTATGTTGATAACGAGGGAAATGTCGGAATCGGTACGACAAATCCTTTTGTTAAGCTGGATGTCGAAGGGCAGGTACAGATGAATGGCTTTATAATGCCAGTTGGAGCATCTGATGGATATGTTTTAACTTCAAACAGTTTGGGTATTGGAACATGGCAGTCAATGACGAGCACTTCATCTGGATTAACTGGCAACGGAACAACAAATTACTTATCCAAATTTACGAGTTCGAACACTCTTGGTATTTCTTCGATATTTGACAGTTCCGGAAACATTGGAATAGGTACTTCTAATCCGAGCACTAAGCTTGAGGTTCAGGGTGGGGTGATAAAGGCAACGGGGGGATTAATAATAGAAACAAGAACAAGTGATCCATCTAATCCTGTTACCGGCCAGATATGGCTTAGGACAGATCTATAGAATACATAACAACTGAGGATTTGCCTTTTTGGTCTATGCAGGTAATAGTAATGGATAAGAAATTTATAAATAAGTCACTTTGCAGATTATTAATTGCATTTTCATTTGTTTTTGGATTTGCATCTTTTGTATCTGGCACAGAATATTCGTTGTTTACAAGTGACTTAAATTCATCTTTACAGATGGCCGGTTCTAATCCTTTATTGCGGAGTAATCCTCAGGAGGTTAAACAGTATCGCCAAGTATCGTTAAATCCAATTGTCTCGTCTCAAAGCATTATTAAAAAAGGAGATGTACTTGACATGAGTCTTTTTGCCGGAACAAATTATCGTGCAATGATAGACAAGGTTTCAACGAATATCAACGGGACAAAAACTATCAGGGGACGCATCAATGAATTCCCTCTTGGTAACGTGATAATTTCTATTGATGGTAATCGCAGTCTTGGTTCGATTAGAATTCCGGAGAAAAATGAATTTTATCTCATACAATATGAATCAACGAGCAGGGCTCATTACCTGCTCAATATGGACATTAACAAGCTTGATATATTACAAGACGAACCTTCACCGACATTGTCACTGCCTGTATCGCAGCAGTCATCAAATTTAAATATGCTCGCGACTACACTTGCGAGTAATCCTCTTGATACTGTAACATTGGATGTAATGATTGTTTATACTCCGGCTGCTCGTACATGGGCAAATAGTTACGCCAGCAGTATAGGAAATGTTATTGCTCAGGCAGTTGCATCAGGTCAGCTTGCACTTGATAATAGCAATACATATCTGAATTTGAACCTTGTATATTCAGGTGAAGTTAATTATACAGAAAGTGGTAATTCCGCAACAGATCTGGAACGTATGACTTATAAAACAGATGGATACATGGATGAAGTACATACACTTCGAGATCAGTATCATGCGGATGTCGTTGCGTTATTTTCCAAAGCTGATGATACCGGCGGAATCAGCTGGCTGCTTGAAAATAAATATGGTCTTGAATTTTTAGCTTTTTCTCTGGTACGAGTCCAGCAGGCTGCTACACCAACATCATATACATATATACATGAATTGGCGCATAACATGGGTTGCAGCCACCATAAAGAGCAGACGGTTCAGCCTGGTCCAGGAATTTTCAGTTATTCGGCAGGGTGGAGATGGACCGGAGATAATAATGGTAAATACTGCTCTGTGATGTCTTACACGAGTGGTTCCTATTTCCCTGATGGTATTGACCATATACCGGTTGCATATTTCTCTAATCCGAATGTTTTGTACAAAGGAGTTGCTACTGGTGATTCTGCTAATGGTGATAATGCCAGAACTATTCGGGAAATCAAATCTGTTGTTGCAAACTATCGCAATGATGTAAGTATTACATATATTGATATTGGCCTGCGATATTACGATGGTACACAAATAGTTAAAGTTGCATGTGAGCCGCAGGGGACCTTAACTTCCCCCCTTCGTATAAGTAAAAATGGTATTACTTACGGAATAGCTCTCGTTGAAATTGGCGATCCTGATGCTTCAGGTATAATAATTCAGACTTCCTCCGGCCCAAAAGCGATTAGAAAGCTATAAAATAGGGCACAAAGATGCATTTCGAACAATACTTAGAAAAAGTTTCTTGACCGATAATAACGTTTTTTATAGAATTATATAGTGTTTTTATTAAAATTATTATAGGACTATTAAAATGGAGGTCACCAATGAAACAATTCTGTTATTCGCTAATCCTCGTTCTTTCTCTTGTTTTTGTTGCCAATTCCGTATTGGCACAGAATCCTCTTATTTATGAACAGTTTTCAGCGGATCCGACCGCAAGAGTATTCGAAGGTAAAATGTATGTGTACCCTTCACATGATATCCCGGTTCCTGCGGGCAGCGGCGCACGAGCAAACTGGTTCTGCATGGAAGATTATCATGTTTATTCATCAGAAAATCTGGTGGACTGGACAGATCATGGAGTTATTTTGAGCCAGACAACAGTTCCATGGGTTCGCGGCAACTCATATAGCATGTGGGCTCCGGATTGTGTTGAGAAAAATGGTAAATATTATTTTTATTTTCCAGCAATGAACAGAATCGGAGTAGCTATAGCTGATAAGCCATATGGTCCATTTAAGCCTCAAGAACAAGCATTATCAGGCATAGGCGGCGGAATCGATCCTTGCGTATTAATTGACAAAGACGGAAAAGCTTATTTATATTATTCAATGAATGCTATTTTTGTAGCAAAATTAAAAGATAATATGATTGAACTTGAAACACAGCCGCAGAGAATTCCAAACCTGCCGACAAGAGGGCTTGTTGAGGGGCCATTTACATTTGAGCGAAATGGTGTTTATTATTTGACCTATCCACATGAAGTAGATGGTCAGGAACGTCTCGAATATGCAACTGGTGACAATCCATTAGGCCCATTTGTACAAAAGGGTGTTATTATGGATCAGTCAGCAAGCAAATGCTGGACAAATCACCACTCAATCGTCGAATATAAAGGCCAGTGGTATTTATTCTATCATGACAAGGATTTATCCCCGAAATTTGATAAGAACCGCTCAATTAGAGCTGATTATCTCACATTCAATGACGATGGTACAATACAGAAAGTTATACCAACCAATCGCGGCGTGGGTATTTCCAGTGCTCAAAAAGAAATACAAATTGATAGATATAGCGAAATTAGCAAAGAGGGTGCTTCAATTGATTTTCTTGATCCTAATGTGACGAAAAAAGGCTGGAAGACCACCCTGTCAACTAATGATTCCTGGATTCGTTATAACAAAGTCGATTTCGGTCAGGCTCAGAAATCGGTCATTGCTAAAGCTGTATCTGAAGAAGGAAGTTCAATTGAAATCAGAATAGATTCTATGGATGGAAAATTACTTGCTAAAGTTGAAATTCCCAAGAATTCGAATTGGGCTGATGTAAAGGCAAATGTATCAGAAAGTGTCACAGGTGTTCATGACATTATAGTAATACATAAAGATGCAAAACCTGTATCGATTGATTGGATTAAATTCGAATAAATAAATTAGATTTATTGAACATATATGAAAAGCCCTGGTAATCATATTTATTGATTATCAGGGCTTTTTAATTTTGTAATGATTATTAGTTACGGATATTCATGATTTTTTGAACGATACCTTAAAAATAAACATAATTCACAACGTCCCATAATGTATGTTATGTTTCATTCAGGTGTTTTAGTGTTTTAACCTTAAAATAGCTTAAAATGTACCCTACGGGCTAATACACTTGATTTTACTTAATATTGATAATATGAATTTGTTGCAATGCTTGCCGTTTCAATAAGATTATCCCACATTGCGGCTCTCCTGTCGAGTAAGCCGAGATTTTGCAAAACTATTGATATATTTGCTGATGCTTCGGGTGATGTATAACTTTTTGCAAGCTGCTGTTCAAGATTGAGCATTGATGAAGCAAATTTTATTTTGTCACAATAAAGCAAAGCTGTTTTATAATGAAGCTCAAGTATTTCGTTGTTATAATTATTTAGGAATGAAATGCTGTTCATTGCTTCAGAAATACGATTTACCTGGTAAAAACAAATAGCAAGTTTACTTCTGGCTCGTGAAAATAAAGGATTAAGCTCAAGGGCGTTTTCAAATAATTTAATCGCATCATCGAACCTTTTAATATTCATCATTAAAATACCAAGCCTGTAATAAATATCAGGATTTTGCGGACGCTGCAAAATCTGGTGTCTGTGTGCATCAATTACAGCTTGATTCATATTTTCTTCCGGGGAATCATTAAAATAAGCTTGATTACTTCTAAGACTTAATCTGAAATGAATTGAAGCCATTTCGGAAAATAATAATGAGCTGTTTGGGGCTATTGATGACGCAAGTGACAAAGTCGTAAGAGATTCTTCAAAATAACCGGCTAATTTCTGAGATATAGAAAGACCGATGTAAGCATCTACTATATTATCATTCAATTCGAACGCCTTGTTAAATTGTTCAGCGGCCAGTTCTTCCTGCTGGACCTGCAAATATTGCGTGCCGAGCTTAATTGTCGCTTCGAGCAGGTCAGGACAAATTTTGACCACGTTTTCATATTCTGATATTGCGTCGGTAGTTGAGCCCATCGCTCGAAGAATGTCACCATGCCTCATAAGCAAGTCGGCTCTGTATGGCTGTTCCTGTAATAAATCTTCTATATGTTCAAGAGCGTCATAATAATTTCCATCGGCTATAAGCTGTTCTGTTTCTTCATCCTGATGAAAATAATTATCAGGATGCATTAAAATCGCCGTATTAAATGTATCAATAGCTTCCTGATATCTTTCTGTAGCTATATATAAATGGCCGAGATGAAGAAGAGTTGAAATATCATCAGGATATTCACTTTTCAATAAGAGATATTGTTCGATGGCTTTTTCAAGCTGGTTATTTTTAAAATAAATCGCAGCAAGCCTCTGGGCGGGCAGCTGCAAATAGTTCTTGAACTTCAGGCAGTCCTGGTAATACTCGGCTGCTTTATCCTCCCTGCCAAGCCTTTCGTGACAATAACCGAGAGCATATAGTGCCATTGTATTGTTTGGTTCACGCTTATAAATTGAATCCAGTTCGTTTAGTGCCTGCTTAATCTGATTGTTTTGAATAAATATGGCTGCGGACAAAATCAGACCGTAAGAACAGGTTGGATTTTCAAAAAGGTAAAATCTCAATTGTTCCGCTGCTGCACCTGTTTTTTGTATGCTTAAAAGTTCGATTGCCCTGTTTAATGTTTCGTATTTATTATTATTTTCATCTGAAGGGGGCATAACAGCATTAAGCCAGTGCCAAATGAGTTCTGATGTATCAATCGTTATTGCCTCGCCAAGAATTTCCAGTAGTTGACTCATATACCTCGCATCCGTTATATTTAATTATGATGTGAAAAACTGCCTTTCCACACTAAAGATAGTCAATTTATCGACCATAAATATGATAAGGTTTACCCCCCTTTTTTATAAAATATATTCATTTCCCCTGTTTTGTCTGTTCTTTGTGTCGATTGTGACGTTTATTATGATTTTATAGCAAGTGAGTAATTCATATATTCCGTATAATCCACTTATGACGGTTATACTGTCCATATCATTGAAGTAATACATGAAATTTAATAAAATCTTTGCAGGATACTAAAAGATATTATATTCTTGTAGCCAAACAAGGATATACAAAGGGAAAATTATGAAAAAAGTATTTGTTTCCGGATGTTATGATATTCTCCATGCAGGTCATATTCAGTTTTTCACTGAAGCCAAGGCCTTAGGTGACCATTTAACTGTCAGTTTTGCTTCAGACGAAGTATTATGGGCACATAAGGAACGCAGGTCATCAATCCCGCAGGAACACAAACGGGCGATTATACAATCCCTGAAAATGGTTGATGATGTTGTCATAGGTGACAATATGGATATGGGGCTGGATTTTAAGGAACATTTGCTTCGTATAAAACCTGATATTTTAGCCGTAACTGAAGATGACCTGTATGCCGAAAAGAAACGGGCATTTTGTCAACAATACGGAATAGAATATCGTGTCTTGCCCAAAACACCTCCGGAATTCAAACCCATTTCGACAAGTGGAATAGTAAAATGGATTCGTGCTCCCAAAGAAGCCCCCTTGCGTGTTGATTTAGCCGGAGGGTGGCTTGATGTCCCCCGCTTCGCAAGAGAGGGAGGTTTTATTGTAAATTGTGCAATTTCGCCTATGGTTTCAATTAATAAATGGGATTATCAAAAGCGTGCCGGGCTTGGAGGCAGCGGCGCATGGGCAGTCCTGAACGGAGAAAATGGTGTTTTGAGTGAGCTGAATCTTGGAGTTGGATGGCAGGACCCGGCGATTATTCAGGAAACAGGATTGTGTGTATGGGAAAGCGGCCTGCGTCCTGTGTTATATTTTAAACGTAACGGTGACATGCTCAGGGGACTTATGGCTGTAAATTATACTGAGCAGGAACATGACACGCCGAATATCGCTGAGTATAAACGTGATTACGATTCAATTTATGAAGCGGGACAAATTGGTGCCAAGGGTGTATTGGAAGAAGATATTATTAAATTAGCCCTGGCCGTTCAGTTGAGTTACCATGTTCAGCTTGATGAAGGAATGGAACCGTTGGTTGATTCGGGTAAATGCCTTGCATGTAAATATTGCGGCGGCGGCTGGGGCGGCTATACAGTTTATCTATTTTCCAATAATAAACAAAGGGATAAATTTGTGAACGATC
>CAZMPL010000046.1:9240-12426 GCA_964567805.1 uncultured Pirellulales bacterium
CTGGAACAACGGGACAATTTCGTGTCCAACCGCCCTCTCGCAAAAGCTATCGAACCTTATATTAAACCTGTTTAAAATTATCCGTGAGGCAATGAAATGGCAAAAACAGATAAGAATTTTATATCGATTTGGTCTTGGTTGCTTATATGGTTTGTGATGGCAATTCCCCTTGTAAACATTATCATGTTTTTGGTATGGGCTTTCACTGGCGAGAATGAGACCATGAAGAATTATTTTAAAGCTATGATAGTTCTTTTTATAATAAGCGTGATAGCCGCAATCGTGTTGCTGGTGCTTGGAGCAATACCTTTCATAATAGAGTTTGTAGGGAATTTATTCAGAGAAGTAAACGGAACGTAATCAGGTAGTTTGTTATATAAACAAATAAAAATTAGAACTAAAATTAACAAGAAAAAGATATAGTAAATGGTGATAGGTACGTGAGAATCCATATGCGTTCAAATAAATTCTTTTTAGTTGTAATGATTTTAATTTTCGGTTCAGTTTTATTCTTGCTTGTACGTTTTGTTTCAAAAAATCATGATATATATAAACAATCGGAGGAAATGGTCAAAACAAATGAAAATGTTATTGCATTATTAGGAGAGCCGATTAAAACTTCCTTCTTTTTTTCCGGTTCGCTTCGTAACATGAATTATGCAAGATATAACATTTTTTTTAAGGGACCGAAAGGCAAGGGATATGTTTCGACAAAAGCTCATAAAAAACAAGAGAAATGGCGTTTTACTTATGCAATATTCAGGTCGCAAAGTAAAGAGATAAACTTGCTTGCAGATAATCCCGCTGTCCCCCAATTTAATATTGTGAGTACTCAGAAAGATTCTAACATGCTTTCTAAGTTAATATTGTATATTGTAATGATTATAATTTTCTTCGTAATCATTTTGTTGCTTATGCAATTTGTTGTTAGATTTCATGAAGTTTACAAACGATCTGTAAAAATGGTCGAAACAAATGATAATATTATCTCATTACTTGGAAAACCGATCAAGACGTGTTTCTTTTTAACATTCGAAATTCATAATTTGAATTATGCGAAATATAACATTCGTTTCAAAGGATCTGATGACAAAGGATCACTTTCTGTAATAGCTAATAAGAAACAAGGCGAATGGTTTTTTGATAAGGTTATATTCAGATTACAAGGTCAAGTGATTGATTTGCTTGAAGAAAATACTAATCTCAATTCGGATGGGTAATATAAAAATTTCTAAGAGCATAAATGTAGGTAATTATAAAATGAAAATTCTAATTATTTATGAATCATTTTTTGGTAATACCGAGAAAATTGCACAAGCCATTTGCGAGGGCTTTGATACTTCTGATGTTGTTGAAATTTGTAAAGTCGGTGATATAAAACCAGAACAATTGAAAGGAATTGATTTACTGATAGTTGGCGCCCCTACTCGTGCATTTCGCCCTTCTCTGGGTATTAGCAGCTTTCTAAAAAGTATTCCAACTAATAGTTTACAAGGCGTAAAAGCCGCTTCGTTCGATACACGCATGGTATTAGAAGATGCAAAAATTCCTATGCTGCGTTTAATGGTAAAACTATTTGGTTATGCCGCAAAGCCAATCTCAAAAAAACTCAGGAAAAAAGGTGCTGAAATTATAATTGTTCCAGAAGGATTCTATGTAAAAGATACCGAAGGGCCGCTTAAAGAAGGCGAGTTGGAGCGAGCCAGAGAATGGGTAAAAAATATTAAAGGAAAAGATTTGTGAAATGGGAATATAAAACAATAAAGCTCAAAACAGGTGGCTTTCTTGGTGGAAATTTCAATGAAAGAGACCTTGATGCGATGATGAATGAATACGGCTCGCAAGGTTGGGAACTTGTCGCCGGGTTCGATACTAATAAAAGTTACGGTGAAAGCCGGGACGTTGTAATAATATTCAAGCGACAAAAATAATTTTGTTTATCTTTGTCGCTTGAATGTGTTTATATAAATTTGGAATATATCTAAATTTATTCCCAGGTCAGTTTTGGATAGTCCTGATTTTCAGTTATCTTCCAGGTACTTGTGAAATCCCATCCTGCTGAAGTATAGATTGCTTTCTTTTTCATATCCAAGGTTGTTTTACCGGTTCCTGTTGCACTTGCGGTTTGGCCGCTGGTTTCCATATCCCAGAATGAACCTGAAGAAGAACCATAATTAATTGCAACTAAGCCGCCAACCGTCATTTCTTTTCCAGCTACATTGCCTGTTGAATAGCATTTTGTAATTGTACCATTATTAATACCGGCTAATCCTCCCGCCCACTGGTTGCCTTTAACATCGCCTCTTGAATAAGAGTTTGTAATTGATGCAAGTTCCCCCCAGTTCCAGCCTACTAATCCGCCTATATCAGTTGTACCAGAAACAATACCCAATGAGAAGCATTTGCTGATAGCGCCTTCGTTTACGCCGATTAAGCCGCCGATAGATTCTGTACCGGTGACACTATTATTCGCATAGCAGTTTGTAATTGAAGCTGTACCTGAGTTATATCCGATTAAACCTCCGGTAGAAAGGCGGCCGAAAATATTACCAACCGCATGGCAATTCGAAACTTCTGCATCTGAATTGTATCCAATCAGACCGCCAATATTCAAATCTCCATATATTACGGCACTTGAATAGGAATTTGTTGTTTTGCCCTTATTGCTGCCGAGCAGACCGCCGGCTTTTTCATTGCCGTGCACATAACCTGAAGAATTGCTATTGTCTATAGTTCCGATATTATCACCTGCAATACCACCGACGAGTGTCAATGCAGTAACATTGCTCGAAGAAACACTACCCTTGATAGAACCGGAACTGCTTCCCGCGAGTCCGCCAACAGCCGAGTCACCAGTGACAATACTGTTTGCATTACATTGATTGATTGTGCCTTCGTCATTATAACCAACGAGACCGCCGACAGAGTTCTTTCCTGTGACATTTCCGGTGGAATGGCATCCGGTAACAGTCTCAAGACTGTATCCTACTAATCCCGCAACAGAATCATGACCGGTAATATTGACATTTTCAGAGTAGCAATTCTGGATAGTTCCTTCTTTGTGATAACCCGCCAGAGCACCAATATTGTCTTTGGCATTGATAGTGACAATGTTCATACCAATATTTTTGACCTGAGCAAGATAAGAACCAATGCATCCAAAAAGACCGACATAACTCTGATCAC
>CAZMPL010000046.1:12526-15591 GCA_964567805.1 uncultured Pirellulales bacterium
CTTATCCCATTCATGCGGGAACAAACCGACTGAATTCAGCTTAGCTGGTGTATCGATAAGGAAAGGATTATTTATCGTACCGTTTCCAGAAAGTAAATCAGTAATAAGAACCGTTGAGATTACATCGCCTTCTATATTTTCCCATGATAATCTTGGATAATCCTTACTGCCCTGCTGGTATATTGTCCAATACACTAATTCATCACCAGTTTCATCTAAACTGGTTTTACCCCAATCTGCAAAAGTTGTTTTATTTTTCATTTCAACAGTTGTTTTGCCAATTCCACCAGCGCTGTTTGCCTGGCTGCTTGTTTGAGTATCCCAAACTGATAAAATAGCACATGCCTGCTCGGTGCTGTTACCGATTAAACCGCCAAAGCCGTCACTTTTTCCATCAGCGGCATTATTATCAGTTACTTTACCTGTCGAATAGCATTTAAATACAACACCATCATTATAACCGAGCAAGCCGCCAATATTTTTTGCTCCTGAAATATTACCAGATGCATAACTGTTTTCAATCCAACCGTTCTCGTTCTTTCCAACCAACCCGCCAGCATAATCATTAAGTACTTCAACATTTGCCTCTGAGGCACAATTTATTATTTTTACATAGTTTATACCTGCTCCGCCACTAACATATTTTTCACCGGAAATATTTCCTTCTGAATAACAACTTTTTATAGTTCCGTTATTTGTACCTGTAAATCCTCCGATGAATTGAACTCCGTCAACTGTACAGAACGAACTGCATTTATTAACATAACCTTCGTTAAAACCTGTCAGACCTCCTACATCTTCCTGTCCCTGAACATTTCCTTCTGCGACGCTTTCATTAACATCTGCCGTATTTATACCAGCCAATGCTCCGACTCTTTTATTACCGGAAACTGTGCTGGTTGAACTACAGACGTCTATTTTATTACGGTTGTAACCAACCAAACCTCCGATCTGGTTTTCTCCGGTTACAGTCGAAATTGAACTACAATTTCCGATCCATCCTAAATTCAAGCCAGCGAAGCCGCCTATTTGGTTTTGTCCATTAACGCTGACGTTAGCAATGGTATTGCAATCCAGAATGATTTTTTCATTTGTGCCCGTAAAACCGCCAATAAAGTACGATCCATTAACTTTTGCCTGTCCTGTAGTAATACACTCAGAAATAAATCCATCGTTAAGACCTGCGAATCCACCAATATCTGTAGTTCCAATGACATTAGGATCTCCGGAAGCTAAACAGTTGATAATTACTCCTATATCACTATTTAAACCAACCATGCCTCCTACCCGGTTTGTTCCAGTAATATTAGAATTGGAAATCATATTGCAATCAATAATTATTCCATTGTTTAAACCAGCTAAACCTCCGATTTCAGTTATTCCATTGACATCGGCAAATTCAATGGAATAACAATCTGCAGCAATACCATCATTCAAACCGATAAGTCCGCCAATTTGATTATTTCCTGTGACATTCGCGTCACTGCTGCATCTTGAAATTTTTCCTACTTCACACCATAGGTCGTCTAATTCATCATAATTCAATGTGATATTATTCCATCCTATCAATCCCCCTACCTTTTCATATCCTGAAACGTTACCTCCAACAACATGACAGTTTGTAATATCTCCATCCTTCAAATAACTTACAAGAGAACCTATATATTTTCCTCCAGTTGAAGATATATCGGGATCAATAATATTTATATCATTTATTGCCGCTGTTTTTCCGTTTACATACCCAAAAAGTCCAATATAGTCTTTTTCTTTAGTTTTATAAGTAAAGCCTGAAATTGTATGGTAATCACCATTAAAAATCCCCGAGAACGGTTTTTTATCCTTGTCACTATTATAATAACCAATTATTTTAAAATTGTTTTTGAATTCTGAAATATTAATATCGCCAGTCATTTTAAAATAGCTTGCCCAGTCTTCAGGATGTTCACCAATCTCATTCATATGCTTTCCAGTATAAATAAGATATGGATATTGTAATGTTCCGATACCGCCGCCATATTTGGTTTTAGCTACTGCATTTATCTGAGTATAGTAGCCTGTATAAGTAGGCGGCTTAATAGTGCCAGTAATATATATTAAATCATCAGCAAAAGTCAAAAGAAGGTCTATATCACTGTCTGAACTATCAGTTGTTTTACCAGAAAGTTGTACACTTGAACCACTTCCAGATACTGCAGTTAATTCAAAAATGTTAAAGATATTTGCAAAGTAGCCAACAATTTGATGGGTATCCGTACTTATTACGACAGCATTAGAGTCAATGAAATTAGCATTGGTCAAGCTTGCATTAGCGTAAATTCCGAATTGACCGTCGATTATATAGTATGATTCATCATAAACGGAAGAACCATCAAAGTAATATCTGTATATATTGCTTGCTTGTGGGTAAAAGGTATAATTATTCCTTATTGCAGAATCAGTAGCACCAAATGAAGGTTGAAAAATAAAAATACAACAAATTAGTGAGAATAAAGAATAAAACCAGCTCTGCTTTCTTAACATATTATTATATAATGTTTTATGAAAATAATCTTTGTTTGACATGATTCCACGCTCCTCCTGCGAATAAGTAAAAATATCTTGCCAGTGATGATTATTATGTTTTAAAACAACAAAATCTTTAATCGAACTGAAATAAAATTAACCTTTTGCCAATTATAAGTTGGCCTATATTGTGTAGATTGCCTATATTATATTTCTTACAATAAAATTTTCTTTAGTAAATATCAAGATAATTCTGATAATTTAATGAAAAATAACCTTAAAATAGGTGATATTTTTGCTGATTTACAGAAAATATGTAAAAATAATGTGAAATTTTATTTGTTAAATTGAGTTCACAAAAGAATTTACATGTTTTTTTTCATAAGTGAAATTATTAATTGAAGAGATATGAATAAATCAAGAGAAATTCTTAATATTCTTTGATCTTTTAAAAAAGAAAAAGACCCTCGTACTTATTTGATAAGCAAACGAGGGTCTTTCATTTTATCAGTTTAGTATGCTTTATTAATAAATACTAAGCTTTTTAGTTTTTATAAAGATAC
>CAZMPL010000047.1:0-389 GCA_964567805.1 uncultured Pirellulales bacterium
TGAACTCCCATCTAATATCTGATACCTGATCCAGGGTACCACATTGCATAGACTGACTTGAAACTTTGATATACTCATCTTTGTATTTATTCGGGTCGTATATTACCATAGAACACTTTGAGCCTGAACCAATTTTATCTATATAACATATTAGTTGAGCCGCATATTTAGGACTCGATACAACCTGCCGGGTATCATCACTTTTGGAACACCCGAAAGAAATCATAAATGTTAATGCGATGGTTATTAAAATCCTTTTAAGCATATGGACATACTCCCAAAAAATATTTATTTTTCCTTTTATTACTAATCAGGTTAGTCCATATTATAAAAGTTGGCAAGAAATATTTGATATTATATTACAAATTTAAGTAATAATTGATACTATT
>CAZMPL010000047.1:399-6341 GCA_964567805.1 uncultured Pirellulales bacterium
AACAAGGTATTATATTGACATGAAAGAATCAAAGAAATATACAGCCAGGTTTGTAGCGGCTCAGGTTTTGAGTAAGTTTGAGCCGCAGCGCGATTATGCGTCTGCTATTCTTGATAAATACCTGGATAAAACTGACCAGAGACAGAGAGCGACGGATATTGTCTTTGGGACATTGAGAAATCTTATCGCAATTGACACGGTCATTAACTCATTATCCGGCTGTCCTGTAAAAAGGATACAGAATAAACTCCTGAATATCATTCGCATAGGTTGTTATGAAATTATCTATACTCCTTCGACTGGTGAACATTCGATAGTAAATGAAGCCGCACAAAACGCCAAAGCTATCGCAAGTCCCAGGCAGGTAGGATTTGTCAATGCGTTATTGCGACAAATTATCAGGAATGTAAAAAACAGACAAACTCCACTGCCGCAGGCGAATCTCATACGAACTTTGCCGCAAAATATTGATACGGGCTGCGAATTTGATTCTGATTTTCTGCCCGATGGTACAAAGAATATAGCTGAATATCTCAGTACAGTATTTTCTCTTCCCTTGTGGCTTGTCACAGACTGGTTGAATGAATTCGGAAATGACAGGGCAAGGCAAATATGTTTTGGATGTAATCGCAGGCCGGGATTTTATATAAGACCCAATACACTCAAAACAACTTTACAGGATTTAGTGGCTAAGTTTCAGGAAGAAGATATCGAGGTTGAGACGATAGAGAATGAACCAATATTGCGGATTAAAAGTCCGAGCGTTGTTTCACAATTACCCGGCTTTAATGAGGGACAATTCGTAGTACAGGACTTGACCGCTTCGTTACCCGTAAGGCTTTTGAATCCGAAGCAAAGCTGGAAGATTCTTGATATGTGTGCCGCTCCGGGTGGAAAGACAACACAATTAGCGGAAGTGACAAATGATTCTGCTCAAATAATCGCGACAGATATAGATTCAGAACGTCTTACGAAACTAAAAGAGAATATAACAAGGCTTGGTATCAAAAACGTAAAAGTACTGAAATACGAGAAAATATCGGACATGAAATTTGATGGCATTTTGCTCGATGTGCCGTGCTCTAATACAGGTGTTCTGGCCAAGCGAATTGAGACACGTTTTCGCATAGAGCCAAGAACAATAAATGAAATTACAGCAATACAGGCAGAAATTCTTGACAAGGCTTCTGCTATGCTAAATTCATGCGGCAAAATATGTTACAGTACATGCAGCATACAAAATGAGGAAAATTCCAGGATAGTACAGGACTTCCTTAAAAAGCATAAGGATTTCAATCTTGTATCAGAAAAGCTTGTTTTACCTTCGGCGGAAGGATTCGACCATGATGGTGGATATTCTGCTGTACTCCAGAAGTCTTAAAATACCTTACATTTAACCAATTATCAACCATCCCCAAGCTCCGCTTGAGGCTGCCACCCTTTTTATAATAATGGATTCAATCTGCTTTTTTACAAGAAAATCCTTATAATAAACCTCATATCAGTCATATAAAAAGTGAATTCACAAGTTTTCCACAACCCCGAGTTATACTGTGTAAAACATGTGAATAATAATCTTTTTTCGCACGTAAAACCAGTACAGGCAGTAACCTCGATGAAGTGGAAAAGAATTTTACAAAAAACCAGTTGATTTGTTTTTTCAATTACATAATAATTGGGCTTTGAGTTGATAATAACGAAAGGAATCATGTCTGGCATCCTGATTAAAAAATCAGCTTAAACAACTGAATGGATGCATTTGACAGACTGGTAACTGGAGATGGGTTTAATAATCCTTTTAACATTACTGGTTTAAAGCTCTTAACAGGAGTGCTTATGGTGCAGAGCATAATCACGGAAGATAAAACAAAATTAGTTTCGGAACAGATTGACAGCATTAACAATGCTATCTCAAATCAGATAGGTTCGCAAAAATACCGAATCTGGTTCCAAAACTCAACCAACCTGGCTCTCATGGATGGCTATCTCAAGATAAGTGCGGCTAATCCCTTCATTTCGAACTGGATTGAAAATCATTACTCAGATGAAATCATTAAAGCTGTTCGTACTGTTACAGGAACAGATGTAAAACTCACCTTCACAATAGACCAGCAGCTTAACGGCGTTCAAAGTCGTCTTCGTTTCGATAACCAGGAATCGGAAGCGGCTTTACAGACCGGCAGGTTCCGTCCAAAACCCAAAAGAATGAAATCATCTGAAATCACTCCGAACCAAAGTAGAAAACTTAAACTGAGTCTGGATACGTTTGTTGTCGGCGGACCAAATGAACTCGCTTTCAACTCAGCTAAATTGATAGTAAACGAGGAAAAGAGCCAGTTTAACCCCCTATTCGTACACGGCGGATACGGCGTAGGCAAAACCCATCTTCTTCAGGGTATTTGCAACGCTATGTTCGAAAAACGCCCGCAAGCAAACTGGCTATATCTTTCAGCCGAAGATTTCACGAATCAATTCGTTCTCGCTCTGAAAACAAAAAAGCTTGAAGTCTTCAGAAACAAAATGAGACAAACTGACCTTCTTGCGATAGATGATATTCATTTTCTTGCAAGCAAACCTTCAATGCAGGAAGAATTTCTGCATACTTTCAACACAATCGACTTAGCGGGAAAACAGGTTGTTCTTGCTTCAGATGCTCATCCCAAGCAAATCAGTCAGCTTTCAGAAAAGCTTGTAAACCGCTTTGTATCAGGTATGGTCGTTAAAATTGATCCGCCGGACCTTGATATGCGATGCAGAATATGCAAACAGTTTTTGCAGAGACTCAACAGGCCGGTACAGGTAAATGATAGTGTGATACAGTATATCGCTGAAAATCTCATTACCAATATACGTGAACTTGAAGGAGCGGTCCTTAAAGTCATCGCGTTTGCGTCACTGAAAAATGAACCAATCAACCTTTCAATGGCAAAAGCTGTACTTTCCGAGCATTTGGAAAGATGCGATCCAATAGTTCACGTCACGGATATCGAATCCGCGGTTGCAGCGTTTTTCGGTATAACGACGGCGAATCTGCATTCACCAAAGAAAAACAGAACCGTAGCGTTGGCAAGACACTTGAGCATGTATCTTACACGCAAACACACTCGAATGTCATCTTCTGAAATAGGCAGAGTAATGGGCGGCAAAAATCATGCTACCGTTCTTCTGGCATGCAGAAAAGTTGACGAAATGATTGAAAACAATATTGACCTTCACTGGCAAAGCCCTTCAGGAAACAAAGTATCTAAAGCAAACTCCGTAATTACTCAGCTTGAAAAAAGCATTTCAAGATAAAACATTGAAGCCTGCCAGCCTGAACAAACAAAGATAAAAATAAAATAGAAATATTATGCCTGGACAGGGAAATCTGAAATTTACATGGAAGTTCATCGCGGCCGTAATCGTTTACATCGCATTCACAATTTTTTTATTTCAACAATATTTTGATTCTTTCAGCACATGGCAATTTCTCTGGCCGCTAAATGTCTGCTTTGCATCCATCGGATGCTATATTCTCAGTCGAAGATGGGTAGCCGGATTCGCCGGCTCATGTTTTGCGGGCGCAATTTACGGCTTAGGACCATATATGTTTGGTCTCGCGAAGTTTCACCCAGTTACAGGATTATTAGTCGCCGCGATTCCATGGTTATTCTGCCTCGCCGCTTTTGGGATTTTCTCTGGTAATAGAAAATGGCTTAACTATTTGTTTTCTCTGATACCATTTCTTGCGATAGTAATATTCTTCCAGGTAGCAGGAATAGCAAAACTATACCCTGCTTCTCTTCAGGCTAAACTAAAGCCTGATGAATTATTCAGCTTATTAGCTCCGTTGGTCGCCGCAAAGCTCGGAACAACTCTCATAGGATTTTATCATGTCCCGTTGGCAGCTTTAATCATAGGGACATCTATGCTTATTTCGGCCAGACGTTACAGTATAATGGCGATAATTGTTTCGAGCATAATACTGACATTTTGCAATCCGATTAATTCTACACTTGAAATAAGTCCAATCATATGGATTAGCATCACGGTTCTTTGTTTTTCAATAATTATCGGCGCAGGTTTCCATGGACTTGCTTCGGGTGGTTTTGGTGACAGGAAATGGATACTCGCAGGCTCAATTATTCTCGGTATCTTTGCGATAGTAAATCTGCTGCTTGCGGCAAAATATTTCCAGGTAATCCTATCGCTCGGAGACAGTTACGCAATGTTATTCGTTGAAACAGCAAAATTCTATCTGCTCGGAGCAGTGGTTCTGTTAACTTGCTTTTTTATGACCTGCGGTAAAGTAAAAATGCCCAGAGTAAGGGAAATTATTATAAGTGCCGCTATGGCTATCGATATTTTTATAAGCGCAGGTTTTATTATCGATCAGCTCTTTTAAGAATCAATTTTCAGAAAACTTTTCCCTCTCGACTTGTCCAAGAATAAATCGTCCATCGAATCGCATGAAATCTATAATTGAGTCGAACTGCTGGTCAACAAAGCGGCTTTCATTACTTACAATCGCAATACCAATAACGGCCCTGCCTCTGTTGTCCTGCTCGTCAACTTCCGAAATAGAAATATTGAATCTGCTCTTGAGCCTTCCTATGAGACTTTTTACGACGCTTCTCTTGTCCTTGAGAGAAATCGCTCCGGGTATGGATATATTAGCCGTCATTACGCCTATTATCATTTTTATTTTACCAGTTATTTATGTGATAAATAAACTTACATTTATTTGAACTGGTATTATAATAAATAAAACGTTTTATGGATAGAAAGTTTTATGGATAAACAACCAGACATAATATTTAGAGAAAAGCAGAAATTTGCGGCGTGGGTGCACATTATCAATTCTACTATATTTGTTTTTGTGATTATGATGATGTATGTCACATACAAATCAGAATCCGCTAAAGGCAATTCGTTCGACAAAAGTGACATAATCCCTTTGATTATCGGCGCAGGTCTGCCTGTTATTCTTGAGATTCTTTTTTTGTTTTTAAAACTTGAAACAGAAGTACGTAATGACGGCTTGTACGTTCGACTTTTCCCGCTTCATATTCAATTCAGGAAATTAACTTCAGAAGATATTTCTGAAGCTTATGCACGGAAATACAAACCTATTACAGAATATGGCGGCTGGGGAATTAAAGGTACTCTCAAAAATAAAGTATATAATACACAAGGCAATGAAGGCGTGCAGCTTGTATTCAAAAATGGCAAGAAATTACTTATCGGCTCGCAAAAATCACAGGAATTAGAAAACGCAATTAAATCCATCATGAGGGATCGATAATGAAAAACTTCAAAATCATTTTAATAACTGTAATTTTGACAATATCAATAATTGTAGCTCTGCAGAACAAAGAGTCGGTTACTGCAAAATTCTTATTTGCATCGCTCGATATGCCGCTAATGCTTCTAATCATCGTTACATTTGCGGCAGGCTTCGTTGCAGGAACTATTATCTCCAGCCTTCTGCGTAAAAAAACAAAACCACAAAAAGAATAATTCATTACGGCCTTACGAAGAATCACAAGAGTGACGCATAGATATTTCACGGAGATATATTTTATGCGGCAAGTAAGTCTTTAGAAGTATGTTTACGAAGGCTGAATAAAATTCTGGTGATAAATAAAAAGAATCCTACAATTGCATATCATCTATCCGCAACTTGTTTTGAAAATATGATTTTAGTCAGGGATATTATTGCATTACCCATCTGCCGTCTTCCTGTAAAATGTATGAGCCAGGAGGTGAATCGTCTTTACTGCCTCCGGTGACAGTTATTGATGCAATTCCATTATCACTTACAGAAGTAATGGCATAATCTCCCGGCGAAAAAAAAGTTCCTCCCAAATCTTGTGGATTAAATCCCAAAGCTTCCTGTATTGTGACATCGCCAAGATTATTACCGGCAAGCAACTTTGCTGCAGCTATATTCGTTTCGGCGG
>CAZMPL010000047.1:6351-7899 GCA_964567805.1 uncultured Pirellulales bacterium
GATTCTCGAATCGCGCCCGCTGCAGTACAGGCTTCCGACCATTTGGATCTATCTACTCTTGCTCTCATCATGGGTATCATAATAGACGCAAGGATTCCAACAATAAGGATCACTACCATAAGTTCAATAATCGTGAAGCCTTTTTTTCTTTGCTGCATTTTGATCTCACATTCAGAATCTAATGTTTCCGCCGGGTAAAGATTTTTTTAACAATATAATCCAATAATTAACATTATCGGTATAAATTCAGAGATTCTTTGCGCGACGCGCAATGCAACTAACGGGTAAAAAACATATTTTATGGAATAAATTTGTATTTAAGTCCTAATAAACAAGTAAAATACATTTAATTTCCTTAATTATAATTTCAGATTCTGCTTGAAACATTTCATTAACAATGTTATTTTGCGCATAGAATGGAGTTTAAACTTCATGTAAAAACGGACGTTTTTTGAATTTTCCGGGATAATATTTCAGCCAAAAACTGGAGTTTTGTATTGAAAAGAGTAATCTCGCTTATATTGACAAGAAAAGAAGCATTTGACAAGCTAATAACGAATAAGCTCAAAATGGAAATGTTAGCTACGTTGCGATCCCATTCTATCTTTCTTTGTATTATCCTTCTATATTTCGTAGGTTATCATATCACGTCACGAATCTATGGAGCGGCAGATAAAGTTACATTAACGTTGTATTATAAAAAAGTTTTGATATTAGGCTTTTGGTGTTTTTTATTTTTTTTAATTTGCCATTCATTCTATATCAAATTTTTTGTACGACCTGATAATTTCAAAGAATATGCTTTAAATGATTTGCAGACGAAATACTTTAATCCGGAACGTTTGTGTCATTTATTTTTGATAGGATTATTTGTTCCGGCTTTTTTGTCGGCTTTTACATCTTTTAAAATCATACTTCCAATGATACATCCTTTTACATGGGATGAGCCATTAGCAAAACTTGATGCTTTTATTCACGGTGGCCAACAGCCATGGCAATTGCTCCAACCTGTATTCGGTCATCCGATAGTGACAAGTATTTTAAGCGGTTTCTACTACCTCTGGTTTTATGTAATGTACGGCGTATTGGTCTGGCAGGCTTTCAGTTTGCGTGACAAAAAACTTCGAATGCAGTTTTTTCTGACTTATGCTTTATCATGGATTTTTATCGGCACGATATCGGCTATTATCTTTTCTTCGGTTGGCCCATGTTATTACTATTATCTTTTCCTCAGCAGGTCCATGTTATTACGAATACATGGTTAAAGACGGAAAGGATATTTATCGTCCTCTTATGAATTATCTTTATAACGCCAATAAATATTTTCCTGTCTTGTCAATTGATATACAGGAACTCCTATGGAGTGCCTACAACGGCAAGGAGACAGGGCTCGTCAAGGGAATTTCCGCAATGCCGAGTATGCACATGTCAATGTCATTTCTTTTCGTTTTGTTAGGCTGGCGTGTAAACCGTATAGCGGGAGTGCTTTTCAGTATTTTTGCCTTGATAATTTTCGTCGGGAGCATTCATCTTGGCTGGCACTATGCT
>CAZMPL010000047.1:7909-15508 GCA_964567805.1 uncultured Pirellulales bacterium
TTATGCGATAGACGGTTACACAGCTGTTATTATGACGACAATTATCTGGATTTCAGTTGGATTTATATTAAAAAGAAACAATTCCTTTAATTCTAATGAAGAACTAACTTCAATAGACTAAGCATTTCATTTTTTGATAGCCTATTTCATGGCACTAACAATCGCTTTAGCAACCGCGTTTATTATTGCGTCTGAAGTTTCAGTCGCTCCCGTAACAGCATCGACTTCGTCAAAACCCTGTTTCGAAACAATCTTTCGTGTTATTGGTTCGGCCATTACATAACGGTTCGGAGTTTCATTCTGTTGAGTGACTTCCACCGATTCAATCTTTGCGTTTTTTATAGTTACCTTAACAGTAAGATTACCTTCATGATAACAACGAACAATTTTGAGTTTATCCACCGAACCGCCTGTTTCAGCGAATTTTTGCCACCAATAAGCTGCTCGTGCATAGTCCATTACCAAATCGTAATATAAATAGCCAAGAGTATCCATATCCCTGTTATATTTTCAATTAAAATTGAACTAAATCAGAATCTATACTATTTAAAATATTCTTATGTTCAGCTAAATTTAGAAATATTCTATCACAAAAATATTTTTTGAGATAAAATTATACTTTCGTTTATTTAATTCGTTTTTATAAATATTTTTTTCTGATTTTTATTAATTACTAAAAAGTTTATGCGTACAACTACATATAATATTTCAAATATTGGAACTGTCACATTTACAGTTTCATCAAAAGCAAAATACCAGAGAATAACAGTCTATCCTAATAAAACAATCAAAGTCACTATTCCCGGAAAAAGCACTTTACAGGAGGCCAGACAATTCCTTGTCTCAAAAACTCAATGGATAAAAAAACAGTTAGATAAAATTGACCTTCAGATAAAATCTCAGGATAAGCTCGATTTAAATATTGATCTTGAAAAAGCTCAGGAAAATTTATTCAGCCGACTCGAACATTTCTCTCAAAAAAACAGACTGTATTATAGAAGCGCTAAATTTCGCTGCCAAAAAACCAAATGGGGAAGCTGTTCCGGCAAGAATAATATTAACCTGAATATCAATATTGCTTTTTTGCCGAAAGAGTTACAGGATTACATTCTTTTGCATGAACTGGTTCATACGAAAATCAAAAATCACAGCAGGACATTCTGGACAGAACTGGACAAATATACAAATGGCCAAGCTATAGAACTTGCAAAGAAATTGAGAAAACATAGTTTGAAATTGATGATATAAAAAATAGCATAAATTAATCAAGCAGGAATCATTCTCATCTCCACTGTGAATCTGTCATTTTGAGTTATTAAGGAAACTAAATAGAAGTGATATTTAGAAAATACACCAAAACTACATTGAACTTTCAGTATCGTATTTAAAAGGTTCTAATCCCTGCTCAATGCGGCTTTTATTTTGCATTTCACGAAGCGTTTGAGTTAAATAATCCGCGAGTTTTTGATCGCCCATTTCTTTTGCTTCGTCTGCGGAAATAGCTTTTCCATAATCCACCCTGACCGGCATTCCGGCCTTGAATAGTTTTTGTGTTCTCGGCCAGCACTCGAAAGCGCCATCAATAACTACCGGCACAATCGCGGCGTTTCCTCGTCTGCATAACAAACCGAGTCCGGCTTTGAACGGTAATATCTTTCCATCCGTTGTCCTTGTTCCTTCAGGAAAAAGACAAACACCATCGCCCTGTTTTAAAACTTCGATAACTTTTCTCATCGCGGATAAATCGCCCTGCTCGCGTTTTACCGGAATAGCAAAAACTGACCTGATTAACGGGCCGAAGAACCAGTTTTCAAATAGTGTATCACGTGCGAGAAAACACATATGCCTTCTCATGCGCGAGCCGCAGAATATAGGGTCGAGAAAACTCTGATGATTACTGACTAAAAGAAAAGAGCCCTCTTTGGGAATATTTTCCAGACCATAACATCTCCATCTGAAAAATGTCATTGCAAAAACTCTGCACAAGAATTTTGCAAACCAATACCATTTCCTTTGAATTCTTTCCTTTATCGATTTTTTCTGCATAACTTACTCTGAAAATCATTTGTAAGTAGGGTGCGTGATAACGCACCATTTCTATCTATTGAATACTTACTCTGAAAATCCTTTTTCCTTTACATAGCCAAGAAGAGTATCTACAACCTGTTCTATATCAAGGCTTGTCGTATCAACGATAATCGCATCATCAGCCGGTTTTAATGGACCGACACTTCTTTCCATGTCACTTTTATCACGTTTCTCTATCGACTCTTGTATCTGTTGCAAATTTTCGTTTACACCTTTTGCCTTAAGTTCCGCAAGTCTTCTTCTGGCTCTTTCGCCGGGCTGGGCAAACATAAAAAACTTAACATCCGCATTTGGAAATGCGACTGTCCCCTGGTCACGCCCTTCCGTAACAATCGCATTGTGTTCTGAAGCGAACTGTCTCTGCATTTCGACTAATTTTCCACGAACCCGAGGTGCTGAAGCGATATATTTGGCATTGGCAGTAACATCCTGACGACGAATAGACTCGGTTGCATCGTTCCCATCGATTCGAACATTCATGGAATTATTTTCGACGGTGAAAGAAAAATGTTTTGTCCCGAAGATTTCAAGAAGTTTGTCTTCGTTTGCCAGGTCTATACCGGATTGCATTGCGGCGAATGTAACCGCTCGATACATAGCGCCTGTATCAAGAAAACTCGCTCCGAGCTTTTTTGCAAGCAGCTTTGCTACTGTACTCTTGCCGCTTGCGGCCGGTCCGTCAATTGTGATAACGAAATTTTTCATCAATTATTTTTGCTTCGCTGATTCTTAGAATCATAACACAGTGAGTATTATGATATATCTCCAACTTTCACAATAATAAAACTCGTATCATCGACCTGGTCGGCAAGCCCGACAAATCGTCTTCGATAGCTGAGAATATTCTTACTCATCATTTCCGCGGACAGGGAGCAGAAATTCTTTGTTGTTTTTATCAAATTGGTTTTGCCCCACATGTCACCATCAAAATTCGCGGCGTCAACAAGACCATCGGTATAAAAAATCATGCAATCACCGGATTTTATAGAAAACGAACCAATTTCAAATTCAGCGTCGGGATCGACTCCGAGGACCATGCCGCCTTTTTCCAAATCAATCACGTAATCACGTCTCAGAAGAATAGTCGGTTCATGTCCGCAGTTGCAATACACGACAGTTTTTTCCCTTGCGTCAATCACTGCATAGAAGAAAGTAATAAATTCCCCATTTGTACATTCGCTGCATATCATTCGATTTATCTTTTTAATGAAACCTAGAATGTCAATTCCATCCTCGTCAAAATCGGAATACGCACGAACAGCACTTCTAAAGCCGCTCATCATAAGAGCCGCGGGAATTCCCTTACCCATTACATCCGCAATCGCAATTGCGATACGATGACGCCCGATTTTCTGAAAGTCGTAAAAATCACCACCAACGTCAAAGCATGGAATATACGTAGTCGCAATATCAATACCCGGAATATGAGGAGCCGTTACAGGTATCATTTTGCGCTGAATGAGACCTGCAAGCCTCATTTGTTCGGCCATTCTGGCGCCTTCGATTGCTCTGGCATACAGTTTGGCGTTGGTTATCGCGACTGCGCATTGAGAGGCAACCGCCCTTGCAAGACTAATATCATACTTATCGAATCGCTTGGATTGAGGACTATAAAGCCTTAATACACCAATAGCCCTGCCCTGAAACTGCATCGCAACCGTAAGCTGACTGACAAGACCTTCTTTTATCGTGGCTTCTTTATATTTTACCCTGTCATCGACTCGCATATCGTCCAGAACAACCGCTTCCCCTTCGAAAGCGGCTTTAATCACCGGGTCGTTTTTGGAAACAACGCCTTTATTGCGATATTCCTCACTCAGACCGTATGTACTTCGCATTTTCAAATCGCTTGATTCTGTATCGAGAAGACGAATCGAGCAGGCTTTCACACCTATAATTTTAACAGCAGCTTCCGCCAGCTTATCAAGCACTTCCTGTGGGGAAAATTTACCCGCAACAAGCGTCGTAAGCTGATAAATCTGCTCATCTCTTTCTATTTGTTCTTTTGTCTTTTTCATAATATTTGTTATACTACACGAAAATTATCTTAAAAATTTTATTATACCGTTAAATTCAGGTTAATCATATGGAATTTTGGAAAGAATCGTTTGAAACGCCTCCTTTTAAAGAAAAAAGAAAAGAAACACCTGCTAAGACAAAAAACACAAAAAATGTCAAAATAGACAAAGAAAAGAAAAATCAACTGCCCGCACTTATAATACTGATATTTCTTATTGCAGGTATTTTTATCTATCTTCAATGGCCAAGATATGAACTTATCGCTCTCGGCTCATTCGGTGGTCCATTTGGCTCAGCCGAAGCCATTAACAATAACGGCCAAATCGCAGGCTGGTCACAATTACCAAATGGTTTTCCCCATGCTTTCATCTGTGATCCGAACAGTAAAATAAATGATATCGGAACTCTCGGAGGCAAAAGCAGTTACGCAAAAGACCTGAATGATAAAGGTCAGGTTGTCGGCTATTCTGAAAACTTGGAAGGTTCTCAGCATGCTTTTATATGGGATAAAGATAACGGGATAAAAGAGATAATATTGCCTCAGGCAAAAAGCAGTGAGGCAGTCTCAATAAACAACAAAGGACAGGTCACAGGTTACTATAAAAAAGAAGGCAGCCAGCGCTATGCATTTTTTTGGGATCCAATAGAAGGTTTTACGGAAATTACCTCTCCTTATGACAAACCAATTACTCCCAATGCAGTTAATGATAAAGGACAGGTTGCAGGAAATATAACATCACCGGATTTAAAAGAACATGCTTTTTACTGGGACAAAGAATCAGGATTGATAGATATTGTCGGGCCAAATGGGCAAAGAAGTGTTGCTAATTGTATTAACAATAATGGCCAGGTTGCTGGAAATATTTTCGTAAAGGAAATTAATAGCAACTCAGGATTTATTTGGGACAAAGAATCGGGATTAAAGGATCTGAAAATTTCCAAAATCGAAAGCAATATAAATAAAATTAACGATACCGGGCAATTGATAGGTTACGTAAGAACACCTAAATTTCTTTTTATTCCCAAGAAAAACTTTGCATTTTTCAGGACAAATTTCGGCCTTATTGTGAATTTGAATAAATCCGGCAAATCTGAAAAAGATACAATCAAGGCTGAAGCGATAAATAACAATAACTGGATTGTCGGGCAGATTGAAAGCCTGGCACTGAATCCACAATTTCAACCAATTTTGCTTAAACCTGAAAAAAACAAGTTGCAGGAATTGAAAAACTTTATTTTAAGTTTCTATGCAAAAAAGATAAAAGGCTCAAAAAAATAGCTGTTGCTCAGATGTCTTCGGTCTTGTGTCTAATGTCTATGGCCTAAAAGATGATTGCAAAACACATAATATTCAAGGGTCGTGTCCAGGGAGTGGGTTTCAGGTACACTTCCTACAAAGAAGCAAACAGAAACAAGCTTACCGGCTGGGTAAAGAATTTGCCTGATGGCTCAGTTGAAATGCTCGCACAGGGACAAGCTCAGGACATTGACGATTGTATTAACGGTATTAAAGAATCATTTGGAAACTATATTCGTGAAACACAAATTAACGATATCCCCCCAAATCCGAGATACACAAGTTTTATAATTACATATTAACCAGATTATTTAACAGTAAAAGTCCATGAGAATGCAGAAATATTTATAAAAATATTGATTTTACTCATTTGAAATGATATTTTAATCTCCTTGCGCTTCGCGGTAAATATGACAGAAACAGGTTCTATAAAACAATGATTTTGAAGTTGTTATTCTGAATACTGTTATATGTAATATTTAAAGTTATTTTAAGTATAATAATGATTGGTTGGGCCATAATTAAGATGGGAAAGAACAGAAGAAATTTATCGTGGTTTGATAATAGTAGTTTTATGTCATTTCCGTTTAAGCAATATTTAAATCTTTTACCAGAATTTAATTTTAATTACTTAGAACAATCTGCTAAAAATGAAAATATCTCCTTAATTAAATCTCGCAGTAGTCTATGTAAGGAAATTATAGAGAATAAAGGGGGATGGTTATTTCCGGAAAAAGTTTATGTTGAGAACCCAACATATTTAACAAGAGCAAATGAGCACAATGATGAGTTAGATAAATATATATTAAATCAAAAAATGTGTCATTCTCTTAGAACAAGATTTGATTATGTATCTCAAGAATTATTGCCCTCTGAAATTAATAAGCAATTAAAAAATAAAGACTTTGTGAGAATAGCAAGCTTTGGCTCTGGAACGGGCAGAGATGTATTATATGCATTAAAGTATTTTGGTAAAAATGTAGTTGCGGATTTATATGATTTAGATTCTTTGGCATTATCCGAAGGAAGAAAAATATCTGAGGCTGAAAATTTACAAGATAGAGTTAGATTTATTCATCAGGATTTGAATACTATTCAAAATGGAGTTTATGATATTGGTCTTATGATAGGAATTGTTTGTCCGCTGCCTGATTTGATTGCACGAAGAGTTCTTAGAAATGCCCGAAAATATATTTCTGGAGAAGGGATATTATTAGTTAGTTCTTCTTCTGATAAAATGGAATTTGAAGACCCCCTTAGCAGGTTTCTTATAGAATATGGTGCAAATTGGTTTTTACAATTTAGAAATGACGTGAGAATGAAAAATTTAATGGAATCCTCAGGATATAAAGATGTACGCATAGAACACGAACCTTTAAATCATCATAAAATAGCAATTGGCCGTTAAGATATATTTTTATATGCCTTATCCTATTCTCCACGTCGTTAAGTCAATTCATATTGTTATCCTTTGGCAGATAATTCTGCAACACTCCATTTTTGTGCGCAGCGTCCATCTAACAATGATTATACAGTCCGTATAAAATGGAAAACGCAGACTGTCTCCCTCTGTATAAATAGTTCCCAACTCTTCTCACGATTTTTTTCATATCTTACATTATTCAGACTTAATCATATTTTATATTAATTTTAAAGTATTTATAAACAGTTTTCACGGGAATAACAGAGTCGTGGTAGTTAATAATCGTTGTAAGCAGTGACACGTAGAGCCCGGAAAGGAAATCAGTGTCTAATATTTCTTATATAGTGGGAATCATTTTGTTATCGATTAATCGCTGGTTGAGTTCCCACAATGCGGTTTTGTTGCTGTCCCATTTCAATAACGCTAACGCTGTTTTATAGTCCACCCAGCGAAATTCTGAATGTTCAGGTGACAATGTAATTTCAATATCATTACAATCGACCGCAAAACAATGTTCCTCAATTACATACCTTCCTTCCGGCGTTTGCTCGCTGAAATAATGTATTGGTACAGAATTAATCGTTTCAAGCGAGAAAAATTCTGAAGTTTGCGGTATCCCGGTTTCTTCCCATGCTTCTCTTCTTGCGGCTTCGATAAAAGACTCTCCAGTTTTACCACCACCCGAAATAGCCTGCCATAAGCCGCTCCTTATCCTTTTGAAAATCGCATATTCATATTCACCACCGCCACTTTTCCTGAAAGGAAAAACCAA
>CAZMPL010000048.1:0-15454 GCA_964567805.1 uncultured Pirellulales bacterium
TGTTTTATACTTTCCCATGAGCCATATCCGCTTGTTTCAATTGCTGTATGAATATTCTCGCTTTTACACAATTCAAGAATACTACTTGAAAATTCCGGCTGTAAAAGAACTTCGCCGCCGCTTAAAGTCACTCCGCCATTCGATTCCTGGTAAAACATTTTATCCGAGGAAACTTCTTTGAACACTTCTCCAGATGTAATTTCTTTTCCTATTATCGTACGTGCTTCATTTGAACATACCTTTATACATTCGCCGCAGCTTGTACACAAGTTACGGTCTGTTTTCACAACTTTTCCATTAATTGTGATAGCATCCTGAACGCAAACCATGATACATTGGCCGCAGCCGGTACATTTATCATAAGAGAAAAATAACTGTGGATATAATTGCTGTGATTCAGGATTCTGGCACCACAAACATTTCAGGGGACATCCGCTTAAAAATGCAGTTGTTCTTATTCCCGGCCCATCATGGATGGAATAGTGTTGGATATCAAAGATGAATCCCTTAATATTTTCAAGGTTATGTATTCTTTGTTTCGTCAATAGTTTCTTTCAGGCCGACTTCAAAATTCCGGTAGAAAAATTATTGAGATTTCAAATAAAGCTGAATAGCAAAAATAAACCTGTCACCTCAGGATGAATTTATGCTGTGCCTGTATTTCGCCTGGTAGAAAATCTGACAACCAATAACGTTATTATCCCAGATACAATTGTGATCGGAATTAATATTATTAAAACGTTTTGAGCAGTTTTTCCCGCATCGAGTAATGTGCCTGCCAGCAGCGGTCCGGCAATAGTTCCAAGACGTCCTGCGGCGACAGCGGCTCCTACTCCTGTGTTTCTAATGGACGCCGGATAACACAGAGGCGAAAATGCATACAGCGTCGTCTGCGCAACCGCAATCATCGCTCCCATACCAAATGCCGCTATCAAGGCTATAGGTAATTTAAGCTCCATAAATCCAAAAACCGCCAGGAATAACGCCAATGCAACAAAAGCGGTGCCAGGCGTCGAATACAGAAATTTCCTATCCAGCAGGTATCCTCCTGTGGCGGCGCCGATAGCCATACCGACATTAAAGATCATCTGAATATACTGTGAATTTGATTGGTCTATACCCATAGACACAAGAAGGGATGGCATCCATGCCAGCAGAAGATACATAACCAGCAGGGTCCCAAAGTTACTCATCCAAAGAAAAATAGTTGTACCTAATTGCCCATCGCCCAATAATCCTGAAAATATATTTAACCGTTTTGAAGTTGATTCAATTATGTTTTTGGCTCTCGGGAGTGATTTAGGCAGCAGGAGCAAAAAAGGCGCAACAACAAGGGGGGCAATACCGCCGACAAGATACACCGGCCGCCAGTCGGTTCCGAATATACCTGACTGCATAACCACTCCGGATAATAAGCCTCCGATAGGTATGGCGCAATAGATATATCCTACTGCTCTTTTTTTCATGTTTTCCGGACTGTGGTCGCTGGCATAAGCAATGGCTATGGGCATTGCCGCTCCCAGTCCCATACCGGTCAAGAAACGGGCTGCTATCAATGTGCCAAGACTTTCTGCAAACAGCGTTGATAAAGAGAATAATCCAAAAACGGCTACTCCCAAAACAACAACCGGTCTTCGTCCGAATTTGTCAGCTAAAAAACCTCCCAATAAAGCCGATATGAAAATACCGACTGCACTGGCTCCAAGAAACAGTCCTTTTCCCAGGGGCTCTAAATTGAATGCCTGGGAAAGTTTTGGCGCAGAAACTCCGGCTGCCTGGATATCAAAACCTTCCAATAAAATAACTGTTGCACATATTAACAATATACGATAGGTATGAAGCTCTTTTGTTGTTTGGTTTGTAACCATATGAGATTTCCTGTAAAAGAATAAACTATTTCTCCCACCAATTGTATAAGTGAACTTATTCGACCAATATTACTACTAAATAACCGAAACTCCTTTTTCTTTTCTATGATAAGAAATAAACTATCGCCTTTCATCTATAAAACGAATAGGTTTTCGGAATTCCGGATTATGAACTATTTTTCTAATTACATCGATAGGATCAACCACAAGCTCAGGCTTGACTCGTAACCGAGCCTGGAGTACCTGCAAAATATCATCCGTATCTATCTGGCCATCAGCCAAAGCAATATGAATAGTTAATTGTTCAGAATAAGACTCATTATTTCGTACTCTTAAATAGTACTCTTTTATATGCGGCATTTCATCCAGTACGGCCTGAACGCTCTGCGGATAAATACTCGTACCGCGAATTTTCATCATTTGTTTACGGCGCCCCAAAATCGGACCGAGCCTGACGGTATTTTTACCGCAGGAACAAGATGTACCGGCAATAAAGCTCATATCACCCGTTTTGAACCGAACCAGAGGCATACCTTCAATCTGCAAAGGAGTAATCACAACTTCACCAATTTCACCTTCTGGTAAACTTTGGCCGTTCTCATCGATAATCTCAACAATCCCTAAATCGGGAGAAATATGACCACCCTGTTGAGACTCGCATTCACAAAACGTAGTTATTGTTTCTGATGATGCATAGGTCGAAAATACTTTTGCGCCCCAGAGCTTTTCCAGTTCCTGACCTACGGCTAATAAATTCAAATCATTATCACGTAACGGCTCGCCGATGCAAACCATACGTTTAATACTGGATTCAGATAAATTTATCCCCTGTGAAGTTATATACTGGCCTAATTTCAAGAGGAAAATCGGCACACCTACCATTGCTGTCGGAGATGTTCGCTGGATAACATCCAAATGACTTGTTATGGTACCGTGCCCATTTCGAATTACAGAAGCACCTAATTTCGTTGCACCTAAAAAATAAGCCAATCCGGCAATGAAACATCTGTCAATTGTACAGGTTAACAGGACCAGGTCATCTTCAGTCATCCCACAACCGCGAAAGGCTTGCGCTTCGTTGTATGCCAAACGATCAAGATCGTTATGAGTATATACGATTTTGGTTGGTTGACCTGTTGTTCCGGAAGAGAAAGCCAAATCCGCAACATCTCTATTATTCACCGCTTGAAATTGATCATTATATTTTGAAATTTCAGATTTGTCGGTTAACGGTAATTTCGATAGGGAATCTAACATGAAATTTTCAAAATTGATTCCTTTAAACTTTTCGCGATAATAAGGTGATTTCTCGCTAACGTATCGCAGGTGTCTGCGTAACAGATCCTGTTGTGTTTGATATATAACCTCAGGTGATTCAAAGGCCAAATCAGGATATTTTAAAATTGACATAAATACCTTAATATTTATTTTATTATTACCTGACATTTACCATTTAACTTTTAAATGGTATGATTTTCTAAATACAACACCAGCTATAGTACTGAAACTGTAGATTCTAACATTTTTTTCACAAATAATCAAGAAGTTTTGTTCCCCGAGCGGCTATAAGCGAAGCCTGTCTTTGGATTTAGAGCTATTTTGAACCTCTCGCTACTGAAATACAAATTTTCCACAATCGAGTTTACGCACGTAACTGCTTGTCAATACAAGACTAACAGTTGTTACAATTTAAACTAACTCGAAACGTGCCTGAAAGAATCGTAAATACTCCGGTTCATATACCATTCTGAGGCCTTTTGTTTTTTCGCGAATATCATAGACCGCTTTAACGCTTTCGGCTACAACATCCATATGAGCCTGAGTATATACACGGCGCGGGATTGTAAGACGTGTTAATTCCAGTGATGGATAGCGATGCTCTCCAGATTCCGGATCGCGTCCGGCACTGACTATACCACGTTCCATGGAACGAACGCCAGAATCCAGATATAGTTGAGCCGCGAGAGTTTGAGCTGGGAATTGATCCTGAGGTATATGAGGATAAAACTTTTTCGCGTCTACGAAAATAGCGTGACCTCCTATTGGTTCCACGATTGGGATATTCCAATTGAGAAGAAGTTCTCCCAAATAACGAACCTGCATTATCCTCGAACGAATATGGTCACCTTGTATTCCTTCTGCAATACCTATCGCAAGAGCTTCCATATCTCGTCCGGCCATTCCGCCGTATGTATGCAGACCTTCATATATTACAACCATATTGCGCACTTTTTCAGCTACTGAAGTATCATTAACAGCGAGCCAGCCGCCAATATTAACCAGATGGTCCTTCTTGGAACTCATCCATGCGCCATCAGTATAGCTGCAGAATTCTTTTAATATTTCGGCTAAGCTTTTGTTTGCATAACCCGGTTCCCGTTCCTGGATAAAGAATACGTTTTCATACATGCGGGTAGCATCAAGATATATATGTATGCCGTATTTGTCGCATAACTGGCGTAAAGCTTTTACGTTTTCCATACTGACCGGCTGGCCGCCGGCCATATTGACTGTACCGGCGAGACTTATATAAGGTATCTGTTCCGCTCCTACCTTCTTAATTAATGTCTCAAGCTTATCAAGGTCAACATTGCCTTTAAAAGGATGCAAATTAGAAGTGTCATGGGCATCGTCGATTATCACGTCAATAAAAATTCCACCGGCTAATTCCTGATGCAATCGTGTGGTAGTGAAATACATATTGCCGGGTATATAATTACCGGGTTTAATCAGAGCTTTACTTATTAGATGCTCCGCGCCCCTTCCCTGGTGAGTCGGGACAATATATTTATAACCATAGTATTTTTGAATTGCTTCTTCGAGATTATAGAAATTTCGGCTGCCGGCATAAGCTTCATCGCCGAGCATAATTCCCGCCCATTGACGGTCACTCATAGCACTTGTGCCGCTGTCTGTCAGCAAATCAATATATACATCTTCCGAGCGAAGCAAAAATGTATTGTACCCGGCTTTTTCCGCGGCTTGCCTGCGTTCTTCGGCGCTAATCATGTGGATTGGTTCGACCATTTTGATTTTCCATGGCTCGGCCCATGAACGGCGACCAAATTGCTGTCCCATTGTTTCGTAAATAAAGTCAGACATATCATCCCTCGCTATATAAAAGAATTTTTAATGCTTTCAATATGTACAGAACACTTTGCTTTTATTTTACAGGTGTACTCTTCCGGTAATTAATTTATCGAAGTCTTCGACCGCTATTGCAGGAGATGTTTTAAATGCGATACCTGTCATTTTTGTCAAAGCAATAGAAGCTTTCATAACCTGTTCTATATCGGGAAATTCTACAATAAGAACTATATCCTGGTCTCCAAGCAGAGTGTACATTGCATTCACCTGGCCGCCATATTTACTCAGAAGAGTAATTGCTTTCTCAGTTCTTTCGGTTCCCATTTGATTAAAGGATACTGATGAGTATTTTCCAAACATAAAAAATGTAGCCATATCAATCTCACCTTTCTTTACCGCCAGCTCAAACCGGCATAATGTCCTTATTATTATATGCTTTTTTATACTCCGATATTATATTTATTGAAAGGAATATCAAGCAAAATATCATAAAATCATTTGCACCATTGTAACATCTATTATTTGGTGCAAAAACTTTTATAATTACCAAATATTTTTTGGGTACAGATTTATTGATACTTTATTTTACCAAACATATTTCATCGTAATACCTTTAACGGCAAATACTTATGATGTATTTGAACATTTACTTTTGCAGATTATAAATAGACATAACAATCAATGTGGGAAACAAATATTGTTATTTTGTAATCATAAATATTAAGTTTCTTAGCGAAACAGAAGAGCCTTTTAATATGAAATGGATTGTATCGGTGATTGAGATAAATATTGTGCTTTTAGAAAATAAACAAATAAAAAATGGGCAGGGGCGGAGTTGAACCGCCGACACATGGATTTTCAGTCCATTGCTCTACCAACTGAGCTACCTGCCCATATTGACTGATTTACAGCCAAACAGAACTGTAGTTTAACAAAAAATAGCATGATTGCAACAAAATAAATCGATACTTTTTTAATAAACAAGGATTATTAAACAAAAAGCGGTTATAAACAAACTGATAGGGATTTCTACTTAATAACAGAAAATTCAGGTTATTAATAAAAAGTATATGAAAAAGTAAAGTATCTATCTTTTTTTGCTCTGTAATAGATTGATACCTTCCTGTTCACATGGTTTTAGTGTTAGTGGCGTATCAAATAGAATTGCTATCCTGCGTAATGATGCATTGATGGATTCAATTCTGAGAACCTTACCTGTACGTGAAAAACTTGTCATAGCAGTAGAATCTTCTTCAACTACACGAGGAATACTGAAACGAAGGTCCAATTTCTGTCCAACAACCGGGCAATTGTCATCGGCTCTGCATAAAAAAGCCAACCCGCCGCTGGATACATCCACCATCACTCCTTCCGATAAAGATTTAGCAAAATCTTCAGCAAATAAAACCGGCCATCTATAACATAACCGTTCTTCAAGTCTTTTTTTACTATTATTTTCCATTTTATGGTTGCTCCACATTATTTATTTTCTCTATTCGGCATTATTATGACACTACTTTAAACAGAATATGTTTAAGAATGAGACTTACAAAAAAGATATTTACCAATATAAGATTCATTTTTTTTCGATTTTAGAAATTTATAAAATTTCTTTTTTTCCGATAATTTCTATTGTTTTAACGTAAAAAAAGCCGAAAAATATATTATTAAGACCAATTATGTCAAAGGTTGGTCTGCGCTTATACAGTTAACAAAGGAATATTTCCTTATAATAATATTTACCTAATAATGAGTAGTACAATAGTTGGAAAACTCAGTTTCTGGCGTCATAGTAAACCACCGGTAAGTTTATTGCAAAAACAGGAGCAAACAAAGCTTGCCGCCGATATGATTGCCGCTATTGTGGTTATATTAATGGCTATAGGTACAGTCTTTGTTTTCTCTGCAAGCATGAACATCGGCCAGGAAATCGACTTCCAGAAATTTTATGATTACCCCGGTTTGCGACAAATCATGTTTTTCCCTATGGCCTGCTTAATCATGTATATATTTTCTTGTATTGATTTTCGAAAATACAGCCTGGATAAAGGTTGGCTGAAAAATCCTGTCGTTTACTTATTACTTATCAGCATAGCTTTGCTTACACTTATTTTAATTCAGAGATTCTTTGAGATTTTTCCGAAAGATGGATTTATCCCATATAGAAATAAACATTACCGCTGGTTACTAATCCCTCTCGGTTCTTTTTCTGTAAGTTTTCAACCTTCCGAACTGGCAAAATGGATGACGGTTTTTCTATTAGCCGCGCTGACTGAAAAATTCGGGGATGAAATTAAATTTTTCTGGAAGAGATTTGTTCCCATCTGCCTTATGATTGGTTTAATCATGGGACTTATCATTGTAGAGGATTTCGGTACTGCGGCTCTTATCTCACTTATCGCGTTTTTAATGCTGATAATGTCGGGTGTGAAACTCTGGCATATATTACCACCAATCCCTCTTGCCTGCACTGCTTTTTATTATGCTATAGTTTCTTCTCCAACAAGAATAAATCGAATCACTGCTTTTAAGCATCTCGATCAATGGCAGGATACCCTAAATTACCAGCCGAACCAATCTCTAATCGCAATTGGTTCTGGTGGTCTGCTCGGCAAAGGACTTGGACAAGGTATCAGTAAATACGGTCATTTACCCGAGGATCATACTGATTTCATTTTCTCGATTATTGGCGAAGAACTTGGTTTTGCGGGAAACGCGGCAGTAATTCTGCTTTTTATCGCATTTGTAATTTTAGGCATTTTTATCATTGCACGCTGCCGTGACCCATTCGGACGACTTCTTGCAAGTGGAATTATTCTAACAATAGCAATACAAGCGGTTATTAATATTGGAGTTGTAACTGTAGTGCTTCCTACAAAAGGGATACCTTTACCTTTCGTAAGTGCAGGAGGTACGAGTATGCTTCTAACGGCCGCGGCTATCGGGGTTTTAATAAATATCGCCAAACATTCCCAATCCGCACCGAAGAAACAGATACATATCTCAGAAGAATAATTGAACTGTTTTTTGATGAAAATCTAAGCACAGAGTTTTTGCAAATCATCCATACTTATATCTTTTAAATTATCTACTGTTTTTTCAGCTATTGTCAGTTGCTCCGCATCATAGGAATTTGTCACTGCGATAGTATGCATACCAGCGGCTTTAGCAGCTTGCAAGCCCCAGAGAGAATCTTCAATTACGACGCATCGTCTTGCAGAAATGAGTTTTTCTCGATTTTTATTGAGTCGTTTCAAAGTTCGCAAGAATCCTTCCGGGTGCGGCTTACCTTTTTTCACATGCTCGGCGGATACAATTGTTTCGAAATATAGTCGTAATTTGGCTTCGTCGAGTATCAATTCGATTTCCGATTGAAGCGCACCTGAACATATTGCCATAGGGACATGATTTAGTTCAAGTAATTCGAGGAATTCACGAACACCTTCTATAGTTCTGCCATCGCTTTTAGCCAACTCTTTAAAAACAACATTCTTTTGCTCGACAAGTTTCGGGATATGATTTTTGTCAATTTTAAGAATGCCGTCTTCAATAAGCTGTGTAAAGCAATCGTTATCTGTAAAACCAAGATATTTCGAATAATAATCTTTCTTCTTTATCTCGATATTAAATTGAGCTAAAATTTTATTAAATGAACGAAGATGCAGAATTTCCGAATCTGTAATTACACCATCAAAATCAAATATCACTGCTTTCAGCATATTGAGATAAATAGTTTATTATTGAATCTGCTATCGCAAAAATTATATTTCAGGAACCGGACCTACTAAAGATTCGTATTCGCTGAAAGTTGATTTATCTGCGCTTTTAACCAGTTCTGCATAGGCTTTGATTTTCGAAGCATTTTTCGTAATGAATCTTCTTGCAATCTTCGCTTTGCGTTCTTTCATTGATACTGTTCCGGCAGAATCATTCTGTGCGTTTTCGGCAACCGGGACCTGCATATCAATTTTCGAACTTGCCTGGCCGCAGAATAAATAACCGATAATCAAATCCATCGCAATATCAACAAGCGGCCTGCCGTATAAATCCATATACTCATTGCCCTGAGATTTTATAAAGCCGATGGCGTCCATCATTATCTCAGTTCCTTTAACAAGTATTTCGAGCAGGTCTTTTACGCTTTCGTCATACTCCATTGCCGCCAAATCAGCGAGATATTTTTCAGCGGTTCCACTGCAAACGCCACGAACCGAGGCGACAACTTGTAACTGGCTTGTTCCTTCATATATTGTTGTAATTCTCGCGTCACGAGCATATCGTTCGCAGGCATAATCTCTCATGTATCCGCTGCCGCCAAGAACCTGAATTGCGTTGTAAGCGACTGTATTGCTCATTTCGGAGTTGTAATACTTACTCATCGGAGTAAGCATGGAAGCTAATCTTTTATACTTTTTAGAGTTGTCTCTCAATTCCTTAAGTTCGGTTTTATCTGTCGGAGGATTGAGTTCAAGCTGTTTCTCACTGCCTATATGAATATCGACAACACGGGAAGTTTCGTAAAGCAAAGCTCTACCTGCTTCGACAGCAATCTTCATATCGATAAGCATATCGCGAACCGCCGGTAACTTTTCGATAGTAACACCGAATTGTCTTCTTGTAGAAGCATAATCACGAGCTACACGGAAAGCAGCTTCAGCAATACCAAGTGACTGTCCCGCGATTCCTATTCTGGCGCCATTCATGAGGCTCATTACATATGTAATCAGACCTCGCTGACGCTCGCCGATAAGTTTGGCCGGAGCATCGTTGAAAAACATTTCGCAAGTCGGGCTGCCGTGAATGCCAAGTTTATCTTCGAGTCTGCGAACTTTTACCCATGGGCCTCTTTCGACCAAATACAAACTAAGTCCCCTGCCGTCTGAAATATCCGGCTCGCTTCGCGCGAGAACAAGAAGAATTTCACCGCAGCCATTTGTAATAAAACGTTTTACGCCGCGAATGAACCAGTTACCTTCGGCATCCTGGTAAACTCTTGCCGGTTTTTCTTTATCCTGGTCGTGACCTGAAACTTTGATAGACTGCAAATCTGATCCTGCATCCGGCTCAGTAAGTACCATAGCGCCGGTAACTTTGCCAGCCGCAAAATCAGGAAGATACTGCTGCTTTATTTCTTCGCTTGCAAATGCATTAATTGTTTCAGCAATTCCCTGGAGACCGAATATATTCATAAGAGCTGCGTCCGCACGGGATACAATCTCAATCGCCATTGAGTAAACAAGATTCGGGAAATTCAATCCGCCGAATCTGTGAGGCAATGTGAAACCCATTACTTCCGCCTGGCCGAGTTTTTCGATATCTTCGGCGATACCCTGTGCGCGTGTCACTGAACCGTCCGGATTCAGTTTATTACCCTGTCGATCTACACCTTCAGATCGAGGAGCGATAAAATCACCGCTCAACTGACCGAGAGAATCCAGTACCAAATCATAATTGGTAATAGCTTCCTGTGCATCGGAAGGAGCAGAATCAAACTGACCTGCAAATTTGAAATTCTCCTCGTTTAATTTTGCCAGGGATTCTAAATCCATATGTTTAAATAAGAATTGTATATCATTATTGTCTTTGTAAAAATTTGGCATATTCCTGCTTCCGTACTCTTGAAACCTTACTCTTTAATACTTTTTTCTCTAATCGCTTTTATCATCATAGGTACGATTGTATTCAAGTCACCAACAATCTTATAATGAGCGACATTGAAAATCGGCGCCGAAGGGTCACTATTAATCGCGATGATTTTCTGACTTTGTGACATTCCAGCCTGATGCTGGATTTGCCCGCTGATACCTATAGCGATATATAAACTCGGACGAACAGTTGTTCCAGTCTGGCCGACCTGATGGTCATGGTCGATAAAACCAAGATCAACCGCGGCTCTCGTAGCAGCCGGAGCCGCTCCGAGACAATTCGCCAAATCCCAAATAAGCTGGAAATTATCTTTACTTCCAACTCCCGCACCGCCGGCAACAATTATTCTTGCGGCTTTGAGGTCAACCTTCTTGGGACGTTTATGCTCTTCAAGAATTTCAAGAGGCAAATCCAACGCAGTTAATTTTATCTTTTCTTCTATAATTTCGCCCTTGCGTTTCGTATTCGGTTCCGCGGGTGACATTACACCTTCACGAACCGTAGCCATTTGAGGCCAGCGATCATGATTGATAATTGTCGCAATAATATTTCCGCCGAAAGCAGGACGAATTTGAAATAGTAAGTTAGGGTGTACCTTTTTATCTTTGATAGTCGTATGGTCACCAATCTGCAAATCAGTACAGTCTGCGGTAAGACCGGATTTTACTGCACTTGCAATTCTCGGAGCCAGGTCACGACCTGCGACTGTTGCACCATATAAAACAATCTGCGGCTTATATTTATGAATCAAATCATATATTACCTTCGTATAACTGTTCGTCTGGTACAACTTAAGCTCTGGACTCTCGACAAGATAAACCTTATCTGCGCCATGCTGTATAAGTTTTTTGCCAAGTTTTTTCACATTGTTGCCCGGCAAAACAGCAGCTAATTTTACCTTTAAGGTATCAGCCAGATGCCTTGCTTTACTCAATAATTCAATCGGAGTATCTTCGAGCAGTCCATTATGCTGCTCTGCGAACACCCAAACTTCACCATTTCTGTTTACTTCAATCATTAAAATCAAATCCTAAATAATTGATGTTAGTTAAAATTATTAAAATCTTCGACCGCCGCCGCCGCCTGAACCGCCACGACTATCTCTTGAACCGCCGCGTCCTCCATTACCACGTCCACCGCCGCCTGAGCCGCCACGGCTTCCACCACTACGACCGCCACCAAAACCACCACGACCGCCGCCGCTGCGACCACCACTGCTGCGACCGCCGCCGCCACCTCTTGGCTTATCTTCGCGAGGTTTAGCTTCGTTTACATTCAATGTATTTCCATTTAATTCCTGACCATTCATTCCTTCGATTGCCGCCTGGGCTTCTTCTTTTGCTGGCATGTCGACAAATCCGAATCCTCTGGATTCACCTGAAAATCTGTCTTTAATAATGTTCGCTGAAGCAACCTGGCCAAACTGTCCAAACGCCTGCAGCAAACCTTCTTCCGTAGTCTCACGTGATAAATTGCCCACATAAATATTCATCTTATATCCTTTCAAACCAAGCCGGAAAGCCGGCTCATATTAGTTTCGCTTTCGAGAGGGCTAAACACGCGTCGAGCCATGGAGAGCGTTTCTTTCTTTAATTATGCAATTACCTTATCCGAAATCAATTCATGTATCATATCTGCAATGCCCTTTTCAGTCGGCTCGATTTCTTTACTTTCTTTTGCGGTAAGGACAACGCTTTGAATTCGATGTACTTTTGTTGGTGAACCGTTTTGGCCGCACCAATTCAGGTCAGCCTCAAGATCATCCAGATTCCACTGTTTAATCAGCAAATTCGCTTTTTCCAGCTCAGAGGATTTATGCTCAACCAATTTCTGAATATCAGCATCTGGTGATTGTGGATTTTCTGCTTTACTTTTCAGCTTTATTTCGATTGGAGATAAAGCTTTTTTATATTTCATCATTCTTCTTGCGGCAGCGACTCTCGGTGCATTTGCTGTATTTACTACTGTAAGCAATACGGGTAAAGTTGTTTTAACTTTTTGCCAGCCGTTACCAATATTTCGCTTTGCAATTATAGTTTTATCTTCAATTTGTTCCAGTTCTTCGACATATGTAATCTGGGTAATACCAAGCTTTTCAGCCATTTGAGGTCCTACCTGTGCGGTATCACCGTCAATAGCCTGTCTGCCGCAAAGAACTATATCATAATCAAGTTTCTTAACAGCACAACTCAGAATATAACTCGTTGCCAATGTATCACTTGCGGCACAGCGAGGGTCTGTTACGAGAATCGCTGAATCCGCTCCTCGATAAAGCGCTTCACGAAGAACCACTCCGGCTGCGGGCAAACCCATAGTAATTACAGTAATATGGCCACCGAATTTATCTTTTATCTGAATTGCCATTTCAAGAGCATTCAGGTCTTCCGGATTAAAAATAGCCGGTAAAGCCGAACGCTTTACTGTTCCATCATCATTCATAGCATTGCCTGTAATTCTTTTTGTATCAGGCACTTGCTTAATTAAAACAACACAATTATAACCCAACGGTTTACTCCTTTTTTTGATTTTTATAATCAATGATATGTCGAATTCAAAACAACTCAACTTACTCGTTGTAGATTGTACTGAAAAAGAAATGCAAGTCAATATAAAAGCAGACTATCCTGATATGAGAATTTCGTATTATTGAATAATTAGAGAAATAAATTAATTATTCTGAGGTATGCGCGAGAATTCGGCAGGCATAAACAGCTTGAGAAAGACCATTTGAAATCGAAGATATTTTCCTGATTTCTTCATCATTGAATTGATTTTCAGATGAACGGAATAGCAGCATAAATCCCTGTACGGCTCCAAATGAACCAAGCGGAACTGTTACGGCAGACAACTCATTCAAACTTGTTAAATTACCCTGTAAACCCATAGTAAACATATCATTAATATTACAGATTTTATTCGATTTGCAAATATTAGTTATCAGCTCAGAATTAAAACAATTTTCGATATTTTGCCATTGAGAATCATAATCCTGATTCTCATTATAAGTGAAAAACTCGAATGATTCGGCATGTCGCAGGAAAAAGACTATATTGGCATTGCGGGTTTCTTCTTTTATGATTACAGAAGCAGCTGATAAAAGACAGTTCAGGTCGGTTGAACCCATAATCGATTCATAAAAATTAGCCCTGAAATCGATTATTTTAAGTCTCTTAATAAAATCTCTCTGAGCGCCTATCATATCGTTGCAAAGAATATCGATTTGTTTTGCCTGTTTCCTGCTTTGCTGCTTCATATTATTCAAAATAGCAAGCAGCTTTTGATGTCGATCTTTATTACTCACAATATCCTATCTATACAATAAGTCCGTCAAAATTTTTCAAAAACTCAATGCTTTCATTTCGGCTTAAATAAAATGCAGCTTTATCTTGCGTTTAATATTTGAAAATTAGGATCGTGTAGCCCTATAAATGACTTGTTTTCAGTCTTGTCGGGATAATCACAAGCTTAATAAATATTGAAAATCTGCAGATACTAAGCCGAAACGTTTTTGTTTTCGGACCTATTGTATATCAAAGATAATTTTGACAAAAACAGGAAAAGTCTATTTTAGAATCGACTATTTCTTTGCTTTCTTATAAACGACAATCTTACCCATCGAATCAAAAAAAGCTTTAAGAGGTTTTTCCATAACTGCTAAATTAGGATCGGCCATTTCGGCTTCGCCGCAGGTAACGTTCCATAATTCAAGAAGTGTTATCGAATCCGCGCTCAATCTTACACCACCAATTCGGCCGCGTTTGCATTCCAATAAACCGTGTTTATTGAGCATTTGTATGACTTTTTGAAGGTAACCAACTGAAAAGTTGAGATGCTTTGCTATTTCTCCAGCCTGAATATAGTCTGAAGTATCTTTATCCTTAAGAAAATTGACGGCCGCTATTGCCATTCCAAAATCCTGATTAATCTTTAATGCCATTTTTTCTTTCCTAATAAAACGAACAATACTACTAATTTATCTTCACTATAACAATAACCATACCCTGTCCTACAACCTATAGCTAAAAAGGAAAACAGAGCAGATACATGCTACTACAACCAATTTGACGGTGTTATTATATAAAAAAAGCTACAAATAGCAAGTATTTTTTATTTTCTATATGAATTTTTAAGAATTTAAAGATTCCTTACTTCATATCTGCTTCTTCAAAAACATCAAGAATTTTACTGAATGCGTTGCGTATATCAGCATAATTTGTGAGGTCGACTGTAAATTTATTATCATCATTTCGACAAGGAATAACCTGATTATCAGCAAAAAGGATGTTTACATCTTGTAAATTATGATGTGTGCGCGGCTTAACACCGAACTGCGTCAGATCATCAGGACAGACAAACTGAGTATCGATAACAAGAGCTTTAATTTTGCTCTTTTTACGATTAAAACCAAGATCCGTTAATTGAATATCTTTTACCGGAGCTTCATTCTCATCATCAAATAAATTTGTTTTTGACGCATGTCGATAGTAATAACTGCATTGTGCCTGGTTTTTACCTACTTTAGCTAATTCTTCTTTCGAAGAAAAAGATTGATCCGCACCCGGGCAAAATAAGACCTCTGGTTTTTTCGATAGATATTTATCCAGTAAAAGTCCCATTCCTACTGGCTGGCCGGTCCATAATGAAATTAAACTCGTAGGTGCACCAGTCGAAGGATAAAAATCAGCCGGTGATTGAAAAGGCGGCGCCTTTGGACCTATTGGAATACTACCTTGAAAGTCCATCGAATATGTAGTGATAGCAGTACCTATTTGGCGGAGATTCGACATGCAGACAACTTTTCTTGCAGAAGACCGCACTTTGCCTAAAACCGGCAAAAGAATACCTAAAAGTAC
>CAZMPL010000049.1:0-15412 GCA_964567805.1 uncultured Pirellulales bacterium
TGCGGCCGTCAATAATCGCCGAAGTATCCAGTATTAACGGACGTGCGCCTTTGGTTTGTTTGGCAAATTCGACGTAAGGAATTACAAAACGCACATCATCTTTCGTTTGCATAATAAAGCTAATCGCCAGGTAAGAAATCGAAATACCTAAAGTCCATTTGATGGCGGTAATCCCAGGCGTAGTTATAGGGACGTGATAAGTTTCGACCATCATATCTACGACTTTTGATAACGCCCAACTGATTGAGATGCCGACAAGAAGACCAAAAAAAACGCCCGCCAAAGCACTTAGTTTATTTTTGGGAGTTAGAATATCCAGCAGAAACACGAAAATTACTATACCGATACTGCTCCATGTTACATATAGTAAATTGTTGTCCAAAACCTCTTTGGATTCTGCTTTGTTTTCGTCTAATGTCATTTGTTCTGAATTAATATTTACGAAAATGACTGCAACAATAATAATAAGAAAAAGTGCTCTGAAAACCCATAAAAGTTTCATATAACACCTCCAAAATTATGATAAATAAAAATATTATAAACCTATATTATATAACTTATCATCAAAATATACAACTTCATATTTTGTCGGATTATACATGTTAATTTTGGGTATAAAAACCTTGACACAGTGAACCCCATAAAAGTAGAATCGTATAATAACAGAACAAATATTAATATTTCTATTAAAAGGGGTTTTCAGAAACCTCAAGGGAGATAAAAATGTATCTTGAAAGTAACTGCCATAGTCGAAAAAGTCTTCCCTCTGTAGTAATTTTAAGCGTTTTTTTGCTTTTCTTTTTTGTTTCCACATCTTTTTCCGCTGATAAGGAGACCATCGAATCCTTACGACAAATGGGCAAGGCATTCTCTTCGATAGCTTCAAAAACATCCCCGGCAGTTGTAGGTTTAAAAACTGAAAGAGTTGTAAGCAGACAAACTTTTAATAATGAGTTTTATGAGTATTTCTTCGGTGGACCTCAACGTCGTTCTCCACGCAGGCAGCAAACGCCTCAGCAGCCTCAAAGACCTGAGGAGCAATCTGTCAGTGAAACACAGGGTTCAGGATTTATAATCAGTCCTGATGGTTATATTTTAACCAATAACCACATGGTCGAAAATACAAGTAAAATTAATGTTGAGCTCACAAACGGTCAGTCATTTGTTGCCCGTGTAATCGGTTCTGACCCGGATATGGATGTTGCTGTAATCAAGATAGACGCAAATGACCTTCCTTATCTCGAATTTGCCGATTCAGACAAACTTGAAGTCGGCGAATGGGTTCTTGCTATAGGAAATCCTCTCGGTCTGGCTCATACAGTTACCGCGGGCATAGTTAGTGCTACCGGGCGAACAGGATTCGAGTTGAACCAGCTTGAAAATTATATTCAAACAGATGCTGCTATAAATTTCGGTAATTCAGGCGGGCCATTGATAAACCTTGACGGCAAAGTAGTTGGTATTAATACTGCTATAGCAGGTTCTTCGGGTAATATTGGTATTGGTTTTGCCATTCCTATTAACATGGCAAAATATTCTTATGGAGAGATACTCAATAATGGTACAGTCGAACGTGGTTTGCTTGGCGTCAGCGGGCTCGATAATATTACTCCTGATAATGCTCAGAGTTATGGTCTGAAAAAAGATGCCAAGGGTGTAATTTTCACTAATGTTATTAAGGACTCCGCAGCCGACAAAGCGGGGCTTACACACAAAGATGTAATCCTTGAAATTGACGGCAAATCCGTAGAATCCGCTCTCGACCTTCAAACACGTATCTCAATGCTTCGACCTGAAACAGAGGTTGTTTTAACGTTATGGAGAAATGAGAAGCGTGAAAAAATCAGTATTAAGCTTGGAAAACGTTCTTCTTTAAACCCGCCGCGAGCTCAGGATCAAATGGAAAATATGTCAACTCTGCTGGGATTTACGGTAGAAGACCTCAATGATACCACCGCTAAACAATATGGTTTCGAAGGCCAGGAAGGTGTAATTGTCATAAAAGTCGAAGCCGATTCCAAGGCCCAGGAGAGCGGCATAGCTGTTGGTACGCTAATCAAGGAAGTGAATAGACAGACAATAAAGAATATTGAGGAATTCGCACAAGCGATAGAAAACGCCAGGAAAAATGATATGGGAAATCTCTTATTGTGGGGCAATTTGAATGGAACTAACTATAACTTTTTCCTGAAATTGCCTGAATAAGTGGTTCCAAATCTTATTGAATATAGTTGGAAATAAATGCTGATTCTTTATTACTATATGAATGCAATCTTGACGTAATTAGAAGATTTCGGCTATAATTGCAAAATGAATTCAAATAATAGTAATAATCAAACAGATTTAGATGAGACAAGATATTTGATAATAAAATTCAGAGTCGGGGGAACTCTAAGATTTCTATCTCATTCTCAGACATTAAGCCTTTTTCAAAGGGCGGTCATTCGGGCAGGTATAAATCCTCAATATAGCAAAGGGTTTAATCCGAGGCCCAAAATTTCACTTCCTTTGCCTCGTCCGGTTGGCGTAGAATCTGATGACGAATTGCTTGTTATGCCTATAAGTGTAACTCCTGAAAGAGTTTATGAATTTGCAGGTTATTCCGGAGATAATCAAAATCAATCGTATTTAAATAATTGTCTGAAACAACTTTCAGCACAACTTCCTGATGGTTGTAAGCTTGAAAAAGCAGAAATAGTCCGGGAAAAACCGCATTTTCAGGATTGTTTAGCGAGCTACATTTTCACAATTTCTCAAGAAGAAATTAATGAAAATTTGGAAAAAAGAATAAATAGTATATTAACCAGCCAAAGTCTGGTCATAGAGCGGTCGATAAATACAACAAATACATTTAAAAAAATAGATGTAAGAGGTTTTTTATCCTCGATTAAAATAGAGCAAAAGAGTATTATTGTGCAATGTAAAATAAGTACAGCAGGCTCGATTCGTGTTCAGGAAATGATGGAATTGCTTGAATTGAATGCGGAAAAACTTGTTTGTCCGATTAAACGAACGAATGTGCAATGGCTGTTATGAAATAAAGATAAAATATGACAACAGAAATGCTTATCAATGTCGCCGAGAGCGAAGAATGCAGGGTTGCAGTAGTAGAGGAAGGCGCACTTGAGGAATTATATGTAGAACGAACAAGTCTGAACGGCCATGTCGGCAATATTTATAAAGGTAAAGTCGCGAATATTGAATCCGGCATACAGGCTGCGTTTATTGACTTTGGCGCTGGAAAAAATGGTTTTCTTCATATAAGTGACCTTCACCCGAAGTATTTTACCTCCAAAAGCAGCGATACCTCAGAAAATATTGGCCGCAGAAAAGCTCTAAAAGAACGCCCGCCAATACAGAGCTGTCTCCATAGGGGTCAGGAAATAATCGTTCAGGTAACTAAAGAAGGCTTAAAAACAAAGGGAGCGACTCTAAGTACTTACCTTGCATTGCCGGGAAAATACCTTGTTATGCTTCCATGGATGCGAAAACACGGCGTTTCTCATAAAATTGACGATGAGGAAGAGAGAAAAAGGCTTCATGAGATTTTCGAGCAGTGTAATCCTCCAAAAGGTCAGGGTTTTATCATTAGAACAGCAGGCCAGAAATGCTCCAAGAAAGATATTCAAAATGATCTGAACTATCTTAAAAGACTTTGGAGAACGATAGAAAAACGAATCGAAACCGAGAAAGCCCCGAAAGAGCTTTATCAGGAATCAGACCTTGTAATTCGTGCTTTACGAGATGTTTATAACAGTAAGGTTAGTAAAATAATCTGCGATTCTGAGGTCGTAGTAAGGAAAATAAAAGAATTTTTCTCGATTGCTACACCGAGAGCAAGACGTAAAATTGTTTATTATGATAGTAAAATTCCGATTTTTCATAAATATAAGATAGAAGAAGAGATAGCGAAAATTCAATCCAGAAAAGTCGATCTTAAAAACGGCGGCTCAATTGTAATCGAGCAAACGGAAGCTTTGGTTGCGATAGATGTTAATAGCGGTCGTTTTAGAAAACAGGAAAACGCCGAGGAAACCGCATTTGAGAACAATATCGAAGCGGCTAACGAAATAGCTCGCCAGTTAAGACTCAGAGACCTTGGAGGTTTGATTATTTGCGATTTTATTGATATGAGAGACAATGAACATCGCAAAGAAGTTGAAAAAGCGTTCCGTGCATCTATGAAAACTGACCGGGCCCGCACAAAAATACTCAGTATCAGCAGGTTTGGTATAGTGGAAATGACCAGGCAGAGAGTCAGGCCTTCACTTCAGAACAGCATATATCTGGCCTGTCCGAACTGCGGCGGAAGTGGTTTTATTAAAAGTCATGAATCTCTGGCAATCGAAATTATTCGTCTTCTGAACCTTTCTGCTTCAAAAGAACAAATCAAACGAATTGAGCTTTTTGTATCTCCTGACGTAGCTGGTTATCTCCAGAACAATAAAAGGGCTGCTATCGCTCAAATCGAGCAAAACAGTGATAAAAAAGTAATTATACATTCCGCGCACGATTATTACGGAGAAAAACACGAGATTGTCTGTTATAACGATCGTGGAAGTGTTATAAAAATCTAAATATTCGCTTTTTTGCCATTCCGATATCATATACATGTCGAGATACCCATGTTTTAGCTTGACGAGTTGTATCGCTTCGATAATACTGTAGTGGTTTTTATAATCTCTTTTTAACGAATCGAGGCGATTATCATTATGAAGTATGACCTGGAATATGCTCGAAAAGTTATTGAAATTGAAGCTACCGCTATAAGCTCGCTTACTCATGTAGTGGATGATTCCTTTGCTAGAGCTGTGGAAATGATTTTTAATTGCACCGGCTCCTGTATTGTCAGTGGAATTGGCAAAGCAGGTATAATCGGGCAAAAGATAAGTGCTACATTGGCATCAACCGGTACGCCGAGCCATTTTTTACATCCCGCCGAGGCCGTTCATGGCGATTTGGGCAGATTGAGAAAAAATGATATTGTGCTGGTTCTCAGCTACGGCGGGGAAACAGATGAAATCACACGTATGATAAATCTGGTCAAACAGCTTGATATTAAACTAATCTCAATAACCGGCCGAAATGATTCGACGATTTGCAAATACAGCGATATTTCTATCTGTATGGGTAAGATGGATGAGGCATGTCCTCTTGGTGTAGCGCCGAGTGTATCGACAACCTGTATGCTCGCGGTCGGAGACGCAATCGCGTTTACTGTTATGAAAGCACGAAATTTCGGTGTTGAAGATTATGTAAGGTTTCATCCCGGAGGCTCGTTAGGTGCGAAATTAATGACAGTAGAGCAATCGATGATGTTCAGACCGGGAGAAAAACTGCCCATCGCAAACGAAAACGATACAGTTGAAAAACTTCTTGAAGACACCGGTAATGTAAAGCGACACGGAGCAGTAATGGTAACCGACAAAAATGGAAAATTAGTCGGAATAATTACCGATGCCGATCTTCGCAGATTGATTACAAAACACAAAAATAAATGTTTCAGCCTGAAAGTTGGCGAAGTAATGACTGCAAACTGCAAAAGGATAAGATTGGATGCGCTCGCCGCCGAAGCGACAGCGATTTTCCATAAGTATAGAATTGATGAACTGCCGGTAGTAGATGCAAATGACAAACCTGTCGGATTAATTGACGTTCAGGATATTATCACGATTAAAATAGTTGGGTAAACAAAAATATAATGCAAGACCTTTCGAAAATAAAAATGTTGATTCTCGATGTAGATGGAGTTCTTACTGACGGGACTCTGGTAATTAATTCCGATGGAAGCGAGACGAAATTTTTCAACTCTCTTGACGGTCATGGAATCAAGATGTGGAAACGTTCAGGTCATGATGTTGCGATTCTTAGCGGCCGCTTATCAGAACCCACGACTCATCGGGCGAAACAGCTTGAAATTGAACATGTTTTTCAGGATTGTCATGATAAATTACCGAAGCTCAGGGAATTTCTCGAACAGGTAAATCTTTCGCCTGAAGAAGTTGCCTATATCGGCGATGACATTGTTGATTTGCCTTCGATGAGATATGTTGGTTTTTCGATAGCGGTTGCAAACGCGGTCGATGAAGTGAAACAACATTCGGATTTTGTCACTACCCATGCCGGCGGAGATGGCGCTGTACGCGAAGCGATAGAATATATACTTAAAAAATCGGGTAAGTGGCAAAAGCTTATGGAAAGATACCTGGCATAACAATAAAACGGAGTTCTCAGGATGAGAAAATTAACAATTGGAATTGTTTCGTTAGCTATAGCGGTTGGTGTATTTGTTCTTTACAGCAACATCGATAAAACACCCCCAATCGAAACTAATACAGGCGAGAATTTTACCGGTAATCTTAACCAGAATACTTCTAACGATTTTAATGATCCCATGGGAATGGTTTCCACTGATGATGGCGAAATTGGAATAGGGACAACAGAGAATTTCGAGTTTGTAAACAGGAACGAATTAACTGGTGAAATAGAATGGAAGTTCGGATTCCAGAAGCTTAAACACAAAGAAGGTGACATCTGGCAGCTTGAAAAACCGTACATGAATTTGTATCGTAAAAACTTTACAAGTTATATGCAGGCCGAGCAGGGCATTGCAAGGATGGAAAAAGTAGGCGAGAAAAATATTCCGAAAGACGCCACTTTCAGCGATAACGTTGTGATACATATATTATCACAGGAAAATAAGGATTCCGTGGAACGTACAATTTATCTCGATAACCTCGATTTCGTAAGCGAAAAGTCACGCCTTTCGACGGATGACAAGGTAGTGCTCGTTTCTAAAAATATTCAGCTTGATGGTATCGGCATGGAACTGATTTATAACGATGAGTCGGAACGTCTTGAATATTTCAAAGTAATTGACGTAAATGAAATCAGTGTAAAAATGAGACGAAAAACTCTCAGCTCGATAAGCCAGAAAGATGATACTCCTGAAACAACTGTTACAGAAAATAATACCCATGTGCCTCAGGAAACTGTTGCTCAGGAAAATTTACCGGATACTGATGTTTCAAAAAAAGAATATTACACATGTATTTTCAGTAAGAATGTTTTAATCGAAACTCCGGACCAGTTTATTTTTGCCGAAGATGATATTGATATTGAAGATATTTTATTTTCGAATCAATCAAAAAACGAGAATGCATCGGACAGTAATATTCCTGCAAGCGAACCGAATAATTTAACGATAGCTGCTAACGAACCTGATGATTTAACCATAATCGCGGCCGAACCTAACGAAAAGGCAATTGAAGAAAATTTTGTCGATGTGATTATAAAATGCGATAACGGGTTTATTATAGCTCCGAAAGATTCGTTAGAATTAAAAAAATTCAGAGAATCCGCGGCTGCACTAACCAATCTTGAAAAACCGGATTTAGCCGATAGCGGAAAAAAAGTCATACTCTCCACAAAAAAAATACAATTAACAACTGCACTCGATAGCGATTATATAGCTGCCGGTTCGACTGAACTGGTTTTTTATATCGAGGATTTGAATAATCCAGATCCTAATCTTCAGTCTTTTCCTGTAACGATTACATCACAGAACGGTGCGAAATTTATCAAAGATGTGAATCAGGTCGTTTTTGAAGGAGATGCTTTATGCACTATTCCGCAAAATGATTTGAGTGAAAAGAAATATGCTACACTTGCATCCCCCGAGTTGATAATTAATCTCCCGAAAAATGAAAATACTTTGCCGGATGTAAACGCCGCTGGTCCGGTCGAGCTTCTCTTTTATGTCGAAGATACCAATGCGACTATCGATACTCAGAAAATTATTCCCGTCAAAATCACAGCCAAAGAGAAAGCGTTATATTTGCCGGGATCGAATAAAGTTGTTTTCAAAGACGATTGCTTTTGCCAGATTGGTTCTGAAGAGGTATCAAAAGAACAGTTTATTTCTCTGAAAACACCGAATCTTCAGATAGATTTACCGGATGATAAGACGGCACAATCATTTGCTTTTTCAGATATTAACGCTGCAGGTCCGGTTGATTTGAGATTTTTCATGAAGGACCCGAATAACAAGGGATCAATTCAATCACTCATGCCTGTGAATATAACCGCACAAAAATATGCGCGTTATTTATCTTCTTCGCGTCAGATTGTACTGGAAGGCTCATGCAAGAACTCCATGGTACGTGAGGATGAAGATTTTATCCAGGAGCTTACGTTACTTTCCGGAAGAGTAAGCGTTGATTTGCCTGAGGATATTAACGATGAGGAGCAGTCTTCGACATTGACTGAAATAAGGCATTTGAGTGCTGACGGTGAGAATGTTGTATTGAAAGTCACGAAAAAAACTAAAGACCCTGATATTCAGAAGCAGACAGATGATGAAATTCTCGGCTGGACACAATTGTTATGCAAGAGTCTGGATTATGATACCGAAGAGCAGATTTTCAAGGCTGCAGGCCCGGGAGAACTTACTTTAAGTGATATTGAAATCAAGGACTCAATTGAGGCAGGCGGGATGAAGATTCTCGGTAAAAAATGGTGGGCCGTGGTATCTGATTTCTGCGATCTTAATTATTTATTGAGCAATAATAGAATAATTGCAAACGCACCGGCGGAAAAGACAATCGAAATAAAATACATCGAGCAGCAAAATGAAGAGCGAAGCCCGGTCATTATGGCGACAGCCGGTCATATTGAAATTGAGCTGAAGGAAAACGAAGAGAAAAAACTCGAACCTTCGAAAATTGTCGCGTCCGGAGGAATTGATTATCAGAAAGATGAAAACGACCGTTTCCGTGGAAGTGTTTTATTATATGATCACGAAACGTCTGTAATTACGATTCGCGGCGATGAAAAATATCCTGCTTATTATAATAGTATGCCGGTGGATGAAATATTTATTAATATGAACACTGATAAAGTAGAATTCAAAATTACGAGCCCGGGCTCAATCTAATTTTTCTGTTCTTTCTTTTCTTGTGTATTGTTTTCTCGGAATTTCCTGAATCCTGTGTTGTGGAGTCTGGTTTTTGGGCTCTGAATCATTTTTTGCGGGAGCACTTTTATCCATTAAAGAGAGCGCTTTGATACAGGCCGCTTTTGTAGTCCTATCGCGGCTTTTCAAACCTTTTTGAAGAACTTCAACCGCGAGTTTTCTCATTCTGCCTTTCATGCTTCTCAGGCCGTAAGCCGCTGCTTTTTTCGAGGTTCTTGTGAAATCGCCGTTCAATATATTTGAAAGGATAGCCAGCCCGTCTTCCTGCATCCATGACAGATTATGAGCCGCTAATCTTGCGACGGTTATGTCGTTAGAGCACAACTTTTTAGTCAGCTCTTTTAATACCCTGATTGATTCTTCGTCATTTTGACGTTTGGGTTTACTTTGTTGTTGTCCTTCTTCTACGTTCATAAATTCTCCTACATGAGAAAACAAATATAGTATAACGATAGTATTAATAATAGTCGAAATAAAAAATTTCAAGATATAAAATTATTTATAAAATCATTTTTTGGAAAATGGCTGTTATTGCTTATTAAATCGGGTTTTAAAAAAACGAGAATATAATAATCCTTGCCAAAATACTAATTTCAGCTATAATAAAAAAGATAATAGGTATGTTTACCAGGGGTGGCCGCATGTGTATGGTGGTCTGAGACAAACCCTTCGAACCTGATCAGGACAGTTATCATAAAGATAATATGCCTGCGTAGGAAGTGATTTAGACTATATTTTGTTAGCATATTATAAATCGCTTTCTTTGCTGGAGCGATTTTTTTATTAACCGCCGGGAACGCTGAGAACGCAGATAATGACAGAACAGGAAATATTAGATAATATTACAGGAAACATTCTTGATTGTGCTATAAAAGTACATCGTGTTCTTGGGCCAGGTTTACTTGAGTCTGCGTATGAGGCCTGTCTTGCTTTTGAGCTCGCTAATCTTGGTTTTAAGGTGGAAAAACAAAAACCTTTACCTGTAATATATCAGAATATAAAACTTGATTGTGGTTATCGCCTGGATTTACTTATTGAAGAATCAGTTATTATTGAGATAAAAGTCGTAGAAAACCTTGCACCAATTCATAAAGCACAATTGCTTTCATACTTGAGGCTTTCAGGATGTAAGGTTGGATTATTGATTAATTTCAATGTCCAGATACTAAAAAATGGTGTAATTAGGGTAGTAAATAATTTTCCGGATTCTCTGCGTTCTTAGCGAGCACTGCGGTAAAAAAAAAGGTGATATCATGACAACACAATTACAAATTGCACGAAATAATACAGTTAGCGAACAGGTAAAACAGGTCAGTATTACAGAAAATGTTGATTCTGAGCTTATCCGAAAGGAATTAGCCGCAGGAAGACTCGTAATACCCGCGAATAAAATTCATCTGAAAAACAATCTCAAGCCAGCCGGAATTGGCCGTGCTTTAACGACGAAAATTAATGCCAATATTGGCGCAAGCAGTATTCGTTCGACAATCGAAGAAGAAATCGAAAAAATGCACGCCGCGATTGACGCCGGCGCCGACGCTGTTATGGATTTGAGTACGGGCGGAAATCTTGACAAAACACGGGAACAATTACTGGCTCATTGCACTGTGCCGTTCGGTACAGTTCCTATTTACCAGGTTATTGAAAAAAGAAACGTCGAGGATATTAATGAAAAGATAATTCTCGAAGTGATTGAAAAGCAAGCTAAGCAGGGAGTGGATTTTTTCACAATTCATGCCGGTCTCTTGAAAGAGCACTTGCCTTTACTTGAAAAAAGAGTCGCGGGAATCGTGAGCAGGGGAGGCGCTCTTCTTGCGAAATGGATGCTCCATCATAACAGGCAAAATCTCATGTATGATATGTTCGATGATTTATGCGACATTATGCTTGAGTATGATGTATGTTTTTCTCTTGGTGACGGCTTGCGTCCCGGTGCAATCGCAGACGCGACTGACGAAGCTCAATTAGCCGAACTGAGAACACTCGGCGAGCTTACAGCGCGAGCGCAGGAAAAAGGCTGCCAGGTTATGGTCGAAGGGCCGGGTCATGTACCTTTCAACCAGATAGAATATAACATGAAAATCCAGCAGGAAATTTGTCACGGTGCGCCGTTTTACGTACTTGGTCCTCTTGTTACCGATCTGGGTGCAGGTTATGACCATATTACTTCCGCGATAGGCGGCACAGCTGCTGCTTATTACGGAGCTTCATTCCTGTGTTATGTTACGCCGCGTGAACATCTTGGATTACCGAATTTAGACGATGTTCGTGCTGGTGTAGTTGCATCGAAAATCGCCGCCCACGCTGGTGATGTGGCTCGCGGTTTAAAAGGTGCCGCTGACAGAGATAAAAAACTGAGTATCGCTCGTGCGAATCTTGACTGGAAAGTTCATCTGGAAGAATCACTTGATCCGAAAACAGCCGAAAGAATGCACATCGAAGCATGTAAAGAAATCGGAACGGAGCAGTTGCCTTCCGCCGATTATTGCTCAATGTGCGGCAGAGACTGGTGCAGTGTCAGAATAAACAGGGAAATACGTTCAGCCGCAAAGCAAAGCAGATAAACGAAGCAGTTCTTCAGGCTGTTAAAAATTAAAAATTTGTTTTGACCTCACGCGAGATTGAATTATCATATAAATAAAACAATATGGGCTTTTAATGTAGGAGAGTAACATGATTAATAGTCCGACTCATGCACTGGTTCGAAAGATACCCCATTCTTATCCCGATTATTACGCAAAGAAGGATATTCATATTTCTTATGGTCTTGCCGAGAGACAGCAGGAAAAATATATACAGATTCTTAAAGACGCAGGCTTGAAAATCGCACAGATACCCGCTGATGAAACTAAGCCGGATTGTGTTTTTATCGAAGATACAGCCGTCATCTGGCAAACTCATGCGTTAATTACAAAAATGAATCCCGAACGTGAAGGTGAGCAAAGGGCAGTCGAAGAAGCTCTAAAACCTACTCATACCATAACTCATATCCCGTCAGTGGCAAAGCTTGAAGCAGGAGATGTGCTGCATACGGAAAACACTACCTATGTAGGATTATCAAAAAGAACGAATAGTATGGGCGCAGAATGCCTGAAGAATTTTCTCAAAAAGTTTGGCAGACCTGTCGTAAAAGTCCCTGTTGAAAAATGCCTCCATCTCAAGAGCGGCGTAACATATATCGGTGACAACACTTTAGTCGCGGTTCCAGGCTGGTTCGACATGAGCCTTTTCGATGCTGAAAATATTATCTACACACAGGAAGGAGAGGACGGCGCTGCGAACTGTATGAGAATTCCTAATAATCTACTGGTTCAGGAACAGTATCCGAAAACGGCCGATTTGCTCGAACACTTTGCCGTGGAAGAAGGCATACAGCTTCACCTGCTCGATACATCCGAGTTCGCAAAAGGCGACGGTGCCCTTACATGCCTGTCACTTCTGTGGTAAATTAAATAAGAGGAAATACGACTTTGCATAATCATAGGAAATGATTCAGATTATGGTTTATTCGTAATGAAACTTTTGCCGTCAGAATAATAAGATACATATATATCTCTCGTCGATCTGTCTGGTGTATTCTCACATCTAAAATATAATTCCTTACCGTTATAACTAATACACGGGTGTGCGTAATCTATACCTAAGCTATCAAATTGCGATAAAGTTACTAAGTTTCCGAATAAATCATTCAGTGATTTGCGAGTCGCTTTAAATAGCTGAGAATGCCCATTACGATTTGAACTAAAATATAATTCGAGTCCATCAGGTGTAATGAATGGAGCAAACTCACCAAATTTCGAATTAATTTCAGAAAGAGTTCTATAGTATCTAAAACCTGAATTTCTGTCAGGACGGCTTGCTATCCAGAGATCATAATCTCCTTTGCTATTTGGAATATCATAGGCGTCAAACACTATAATAAGCTCGTCTTCTGTTAACGATGGAGCCTGAAGTTTATTACCGAGCATATTGAGCTCTTCGACACTTTTTCCCGCAGGCCATGGCTCAGAAATAGACTTCCTTTCACTGAACATGATTCGGTATCTTCCATCTTCGTTATGATAATACATTCTCAGATTATCGCATGAGACCCAGGGACATAATTGGTGTCCCGGCGAATTGTTTAAAGGACAGTCCAGTACCTGAGCTGATTTGAATGGTTCATCAATATCATTTCGTGTTGCGGCACATATTTTTCCATGAGAAGACGATAAACTTCTGACTCTTGCAAAATATAATGTTAATCCATCCGTAGTCAGAAAAGGCGACCAGTCTTCAGCAGAAGGATCGTTTGCAACGGTAACAGGAACCGGCTCACTCCACTGTGAATAAACCGGAACAGCAATAAAAGCCGCAATCAATAGTAGTAGAATGCTTATTCGATTACTCATAATACTATCCATCAAAATTGATAACTAATGATTGATAAAATTACTTCTTTATTCTTCTACCCACCCAGAAACCTCAAGCCATTTTTCAACCAAGTCTGCCAAATCTGATTCGTTAATGATTCCATCCCTGTTGTAATCAGGATCAGGGAACGGCATTTCCCCCATACTGGCATAGGCTGTGCCGCCGTAAGCGCCCATGTTGATAATGCCGCTGTTTGGTACAGGTTCTTCTAATGTATTTGCCATGGGATCTCCGGCGTTTATACATGGACTTGAAACTCTGTCGAGTACCCATATATTATGTTCAGGCCAGTAACGCCCGCGTTCACTTTTCAAGTGATAATCTCCGTTGTTCGGATTAGCAAATAATGGTTCGCAATAAATATTACCTTCGCCTGCTTCGGTGGTAAGACAGTACCTTGCCTGGCAGCCGTATAAGTCACCGTTCGTGTTATTCCAGAAGATGCAATTGCTTATATCAGGATTTGCTCCCGCGATAGCTCCGATGCCGTAAATATTATCGACTATTGTTACGTTACTGATAGTAGGCGAGGTTCCAACTAAAAGAGCGGCCATGTAACTGTTTTTTATAATGAAATTTTTCAATACAGTATCAGGACCTTCGTTGCTTATAAACAACATCGCAAAATCACCCGGCGTTTCAAGAACAGGAACACCTTCAGGTCCTGCTGCTCCCTGAAGAGTAATTACTTTACCTTTGAAATCAATAGGTTCGGAATATACTCCCGGATTTACAAAAATAGTATAACCTTCGGGAGCGGCGTCGATAGCCTTCTGAATCGTAGCAAGCGGAGTTTTGGGCGATGAGCCGCTATTGGAATCATCACCATTATTCGCATCGACAAAATAACTGTTATCAGGGTAATAATAAGAAACGTAAATATCCCGAGTTGACGGATTTGATGGCAGATATCTTACAAAATAAAATGTTTTTCCGTCGCTTGTAATGAAAGGAAAAGTGCTGCATTCATCACCATTATCTAAAAATGAAACATGCTCGACATTACTGAAAGGCAAGTCTCTTGATGTTCTTGTTGCTTTGTAAGTCAACTCATAACCATTGCGATTACTTACAAAATACAATTCTAAGCCATCAGGTGAAATATAGGGATGCGCCTCAATGAAAGTAGTGTTTATTTCCGATAAGTTTCTTACATTCTCAAAAGGCAGATTTCTATCAGTTCGGCTTGCCGTCCAGATATCATGGTCACCTCCAGGTCTATCAGGTATCTGAAAAAAAATCATTAGTTCATCTTCTGTTAATTTTGGCGCAGTTAGATACTGTCCCAATGCGTTTAATTCTGATATTTCTGTCCCTGCGGGCCATGGACTATTGATAGTTGAACGCTTGCTTATCATCAGATTCCACCCTATTCCGGTTTGCTGTGTGTAGTAGTACATACGCAGATTATCAGGTGAAACCCAGGGACACATAACTAAACCATAGAGAGAATTCAAATCTCCGGGGACCTCTCTTGCATTTGTAAAAAAACCAACAGACTCATCAAGAGTTGCCTCGAATATTCGACCATTACGTCCATCTGCCGATAATTGTGCAAAATAAAGAGTTAAACCGTCAAAAGACAAAAAGGGGGACCATTCTTCAAAATCCGAGTTAACTTCAAATACCGGCTCTGGCTCAGTCCATGCAGAAAAAACACTAACAGAAGAAATTGTCATGAACAAAATAGTGAAAAGTAATTTTCCAACGTTCATAATTCAACCTCAAATTCATTTCTATAATTTAGCAAGACTACTTTCGCGTTTTATATTTATTGTTCTACCCATCCTGAAACCGCAAGCCATTGATTTACCAAATCAGCCAAATCCGATTCATTAATGATTCCATCTCTATTGTAATCAGGATCAGGGAACGGCATTTCGCCCATACTGGCATAGGCTGTGCCGCCGTAAGCACCCATATTGATAAAGCCGCCATTGGGTACAGGTTCTTCCGATGTATTTGCAATGGGATCTCCGGCGTTTATACATGGACTTGAAACTCTATCGAGTACCCAAATATTAT
>CAZMPL010000050.1:0-15386 GCA_964567805.1 uncultured Pirellulales bacterium
TACGTGGATTTTCTGTTGAACCATCAGACCAGTTTACAAAGTGGTATCCGGTATCCGGAACTGCAGTTACAGCAGTGCCATTTCCACCATAGTTAATTATCTGAGAAGTATCTCCAGTAAGGTTACCACCAGGACCGGCAGTATAATTAATGTCGAATGTATCAATAGCAAAATATGCTATTACGTTTATATTTGCTGTAACATTGGTATCTGTGCGTGGATTATCTGTTGAGGCATCGCTCCAGTTTACAAAGTGATAACCGGTATCAGAAACTGCCATAACAGTAGTTCCATCTGAACCTGAGTTAACCACCTGTGAGGTATCTCCTGAGAGGCTTCCGCCAGTTCCGGCGGTATAATTCAGGGTGAATGTAATTGTTGTACCACTACAATCTTTTCCACCATCTGGAATCGTCCAGCCATGTGAGCTTATCATATGGCTCCTGGCTGTTTCACCAGCGCAATATGTACTATTGCCTCCATAAAACAGTACTCCATTCTGTAGGTTTTGTGAGCTCCAACCAATGAGCAGTGCATCATAATTTGCAGTTGAAAGTTTAGCACCATCAAACATATAACTTGCATTTGTAAGTGCCTCTACATTCCAACTTCCAATGTCCTGGTCGAAAACAGCAACATGATAAGGGTCAGCGAACATACTGCTCATATCTGTTACCTTCGATGTGTCCCAGCTTCCAATGTCCTGGTTAAAGGCGCGAGCATCGGCGAACATATAGCTCATATTTGTTACATTTGATGTGTCCCACCCTCCGATGTCATGGTTAAAGGTAGTAGCAATGCTGAACATAAAGCTCATATCAGTTACTTTCGATGTGTCCCAACTTCCAATATCCTGATCGAAGGCGCGAGCATTGTAAAACATACAGTTCATATTCGTTACCTTCGATGTGTCCCAGCTTCCAATGTCCTGGTTGAAGGCTGAAGCACCATAGAACATATGGGACATATCCGTTACATTTGATGTGTTCCAACCTCCAATGTTCTGGTTGAAGGCGTGAGCATCTTCGAACATATGGCTCATATTTGTTACATTAGATGTGTCCCAGCCTCCGATGTCTTGGTTGAAGGTATCGGCACGGTCAAACATATGTTCCATATTTGTTACATTCGATGTGTCCCAGTTGCCGATGTCCTGATTAAAGGCGTGAGCAAGGCAGAACATATAGGACATATTCGTTACATTCGATGTGTCCCAACTATTAATGTCCTGGTTGAATGAGACAGCATTGCAGAACATATAAGACATATCCGTTACATTCGACAAATCAGGTGCATCACATGCCTGGCCTGACAGGTTGGTACAATTATAGAAAGCGTTTTTCATCGAATCCCATTTACCTGTCCCCCATTGTTCAATACAAAGCAGTTTGTTCGTGTTAAAATGAATTCTGGGAAAGCCAGTGCCGGCGCCGCTGTTGTCCTTTATACGGATGGTATAGGTTCCTGCTGTAGGATAACTACAATGGTAATCAACGGTTATTCCATTTGCTTCGTTGATGCCGTCATTATTGATATCTACATTATAATTATACCCGTTACCTGTTGTAGTTATATTAAAGTAACTTCCCGTAATGGTAATCACAAAGTCGTCCGATGGAGCGGCTATACTCAATTCCGATAGGATAATCAATATCAACAATGAAAAGTAAATTCGATATAATTTTGACATGGAAAAAATCCTTTAAAAAAAATTCTCATACAAGGTTTCTTGCAGTTAAAATAATTATTACAAAATACAGGAATGAAACTCACACCATCTTCCTTTTTCGATTTCTGAATGTTTATTTTAAACAACTCTCCATAAATGAACCTTAAATTTCAACTTCCTATAATATGGATAATATTTTAATCTTTTTATCCTGATTTGTCAATTATGGTAACTACGTATTTTTAAAGAATATCCGATATATTTTATTGTAAAATTAGTTTTTTAAGCCATCAGAGGGCTTTCCAGTTATAAATCTTTTAAATTTGAACAGGTTCGGCGGTCATACCTTCTTTTGTGTTTTTTAATAAAGTGACTTTTACTATATCATTTTTATGCAAGTTTGAATTTTTGGGCGGATTGATATTTACTATGAAATATCTTTCACTTCTTCCTGAAATTTGTTTGCCGGCTTGTTCTATCAGGACTGTTTCGTTTTTGCCGATAAATTGATTTCTGAAATCAAAGCCCAATTTCTTTTCCAACTCGATAAGAATTCTCGAGCGTTCATTTATAATTTTGCTATTTACAAAATTTTTTATTCTCGCGGCGGCGGTTCCTTCTCTTGCTGAGAATTTGAAGACATGAATTTTCGAAAAGCCGATTTCTTCGGAAAGTTTTAACGTTTGCTCGAAATCTTCGTCGGTTTCGCCCGGAAAACCTACTATAATGTCTGTTGTGATAGCAGGTTTGTCGAGAATGTTTTTTATTTGCTCAACTTTTTTTCTTACATCGTCCGATTTGTATCTTCTGCACATTTTTTTCAATACAGCATCCGAGCCGGATTGCAGGGATAAATGTATGTGCGGCATAATATTTTTATGACTTCTGAAAGTTTCCAGTAACTGGTCTGTAATGTCGGTAGGTTCGATTGAGCTAAGTCGTATTCTCGCGAGATTTGGAATTTGTGCGATTTTTTCAACTAAATTCGCCAAATGGTCGGTATTATCCGAAGAAATATCTCTCCTTCGAGCGGTATCCCGGCCGTAGGCGCCGACACATATTCCGGTGATTACAATTTCCTTATGCCCTGCCAAAACGAGTGATTTTGCTTCATTTACGGCCTCGTCTAAAGGTTTACTGTGAACTTCTGGTCTGGTTTTGGGTATAATGCAATATGCACAGAAATTATCGCATCCATCCTGAACCTTGAGAAATGCCCTGGTTTGGTCTTTGAAAGAAGTTAATAAAGGCAGTGTGGTATTTTCGCTAAATCCCTTTTTTAGCTTGATTTTAGCGTCAAATTCTGTTTTAATCATGTTAATGGGCTGGAGATTCAGGCCGGGTGTGCAGTTGTGTTCGACTTGAAAAGAATTCTGGTTACAAGCTTTGCTTACTATATTGGTAAGAATCGTTGCAAGTTCATCGCGATTTGTGACAAAAAGCGTGTTTTCAGCCCGTTGGGTTGGTTTTTGGCCTGAAGTTGTATCAGGCTGGTTTGTGCTGTTTTCAATAATTGGTAAACAGCCGCATATGACGATTATAGCATCAGGATGGTGTTTTTGAAATTTTCGGATTTGCTGCCTGCTTTTTGCTGAGGCAGTATGAGTAACGCAGCATGTATTGATAACAACAATATCCGTTTTCTCCGAAGATTCGGCTTTTTGAAGCCCGAATTTTTCAAGAAGTTCACGGATCTGCTGGCTTTCATACTGATTTGCCTTACAACCGAGAGTGTATATAGAAAAATATTTCATAATATGTTATAATTTATATTTATTAGTTAAGAATTACAAGTAGTAGTTCATTAAGCTCATAAACGAGTTGTGAGCCAGGTTAAATTAGAGGTTTTTATGGCTGCAGTAACAGGTACGGTTTGGGCGATAGACATAGGTAACAATTCATTAAAAGCTCTGTGTTTGAGTACCGAGCGCGGAGTTGTCGAAGTAATCGGCTTTGAAAATATTCAGCACGGCAAAATTCTCAAGAGCGGCAATGTCACTGAAGACGAAAGAGAAGAACTGATTGCGTTGAGTATTCGTGAATTGGTTACGAAATATGATTTGAGCATGGAAGAAATAGCGGTTTCAGTGCCGAGTCAGAACAGTTTTGTAAGGTTTGTGAACCTGCCTCCGGTCGAAGCGAAACGAATTCCTGAAATGGTCAAGTTCGAAGCTGTTCAGCAGATTCCGTTCGGAATAAATGAAGTTCAGTGGGACTGGCAGTTGATGTCCGAGCCGGATAGCCCGGAGATTAAGGTGGGACTTTTCGCTATCAAGAATGAGATAGTAAACGCGGCGCTTAATCCTCTAAGCAGAGAAGAAATCGATGCCAGTTATGTGCAGATAGCACCGATGGCTCTTTATAATTATCTTATGTATGACCGTGCGGATTTATTTACTTCGGATAAGGAAGCGGTCGTTGTAATCAATGTCGGCGCCGAAAATACGGATCTTGTCGTATGTACAAAATCCACGGTTTGGCAAAGATGTATTCTGCTTGGTGGAAATAATTTCACACAGGCGGTTGCGGATACCTTCAAGCTGAATTTTACTAAAGCCGAAAAGTTAAAACGCACCGCGCCGATGAGTAAATATGCAAGGCAGGTATTTCAGGCAATGCGTCCTGTTTTTACCGATTTGGCTTCTGAAGTTCAACGCTCACTTGGTTTCTACAATAGCGCCAATCCTAATATGAAAGTAAAGAAGATTATCGCAATGGGCGGCGGCGCGAAGCTTCGCGGCTTATTAAAATATCTTCAGCAAACAGTTCAGATACCAGTCGAAAGGCCGGATACGTTCAAGAGGCTTGCTTTGAGTCCGAATGTTTCGCAGGCCCAGTTCCATGAAAATGTTAATGATTTCGGTATTGTTTACGGTCTTGCTCTTCAGGGCCTTGGAATGGGAAAAATCGAAAGCAATTTACTGCCTCGAACCATTGCCAGGTCGAAAGAATGGGCCGCGAAGGGAAGGTATTTTATCATAGCCGCGTGTTTGCTGCTGGCTGTTTCAGTAATGAGTTTCGGCAGAACCTTCTGGGACAAAGTGCAGTATGGCAAACAAAGAAGCGTTAGAAGCACTGCATCGAATCTAATTTCGAAAAATGCTTCGAAGAAAAGCGAATATTTAGATATTGAAACACAAATAAATAATTTTAAGACTGAAGGAGAAAAAGAATTTACGGTTTTAGGTAATCGTGATATTGTCACGCAGTTAATTAAAACAATAAATGGCGCACTTCCGAACGAAAAAAATAATCCTAAGCAGGCCCAGTTGTATAGAGCTTTCGAGAAGGGGGATAAAGCGGGAGTTATGGCGTTTCGACGCGATGACAGAAAACAGATTTTCATAACAAATATGGATATCAGTTTTTCAACCGATCTTGCAAACGATCCATTTCCAATAATAGAAGTTTCTCGAACAGACAGTTCTCAGTCAGGAAATCAGTATTATACAAAACCGTCGGAAATGGCTCCGAGTTCAAATGACGAAAATGCACAAACTACTACCGTTGAGCCTGAATCAGGTTTTATAGTGATTATTACTGCTTATTCACCTTATGGTAAAACAATTGATGATGTTCGCAGTTTGGTGGACCCGCCAGGGGCTGGAAATGATATTGAAAAGTGGGGAGTGGTAAATCGATTGGAGAATCTGGATGAAGCCAGTCCTTTTAAATTCTATGACAAGATCAACCAGAAACATTATGCTCTTACTATTAAGGAAGTTGATAACAGCACAGAAGTCCCGGTTGGAACAGGAATAGAGAAAGTAAGGAGCTATTTATATGTATCGTCTGTATCTTCTAATCAATATTCATCGGGCAATCCCTTAATCGATCCTCTTACAGAAGAGCCTATAAGTGTGATTCAGGATGAAAATGATAAATCTGTTAAAATTATAAATGACCATTGGTTTATCTTGAAAATGAAATTTTTATGGAAAAATGCTCCAATACCTCCTGCCGGCAATTCGAATGAAAACTAATGTGACGAAGGATGAAATATAAGCAGGTTAAAAATTGTTAATAGAAGAAATTTCCGACTATAATTTATATGAGAGAAAAAAATGAATCTTCCAAACTTTAAGGATATATTAAAAATTGTTTTGGAAAAATTAAGCGTTCTGAAAAATAATATTTCAGTAATGATTTCCATTATCATAGCATTGTTAGCTCTATTACTTTTTATTCCAACACAGCTTCTAAGTAACGGCCTGAAAAAAGAAATACAAAGCGAAAGCATCAAGGATTTGGCAAAAAAAATTCCTGAAATACAAATAATTTCTGAAGATGACATGGAAAATGCCCGGAAAGAACTGGGAAAAGTTACTGCCGAAGCAAATGATATAGCATTGCAAACAATACAAACCACAAAACGGGAATTGTTAAGATATGATATATTTCAATCGGACCCCAATGACCCGAATTCGTCTGTGTCACAATCTATTTTCTTTCAATTCGGTAAAGAGTTTTGCGGTAAAATAGACCAGTTTATAGAAGAGAATAACGCCCGTATGTGTTTGTCAAGCGATGATGTTGAAACGACTCTTGAAAATATCGGATTTACTGATATTTTGAGTTCTCGAGGAACAGGAAGTTCATATGATAGCACGTCAGAACAAAGTGAAATCGAAGGACTGATGATTGAGCAGATATGTAAGAAGAATGCCGAATCATCTTTCATTTATATTGATCCTGCTCAGATTAGTGGATATAGCTTCTGGTCGGAATATCAATACAGCGGCTGGGATCTGGATGTTGAAAACTGCTGGTATTCACAATTGGGATATTGGATTATCGAAGATATTTTCGATACGATTGCTGCAATGAATGATGGTAATGAGAATCTTACTACAGCTCCTGTTAAGCGATTGATGAAGGTATATTTTAATGACGCTTATGAACAACAGGATTTCTCTTCCGGTTCTGTTGGTATTGCTGCTTCCAATAAATATTCTGATAGTCCGACGTATATTTTTGCTGCGGACGAAACTCCCACAGTGACACCGACCGGAAGGTATAGTGATGGTAATTATGATGTTGTACATTTTGGAATAAAGCTTGTTGTAAATACGGATGATTTGTTTCATTTTATCAATGAGCTTTGCAGTGTTAAAGAGCATAAATATATTGATAAAACCGGGCAGACTTTTAACTATAAACATAATCAGATTTCAGTACTTGATATGACTGTAAAGTCAGTAAATCTGAATAGCGAAGAACATAATCTTTGCTGGTATGGTAATTCCGATGTTTCAGAAGTCAGGCTGACATGTGAATATCTTTTTCATAAAAAAGGTTATGAGGATGTTATGCCGAAAATTATTAAGAATTTATTCGGAACAGGTGATTATAATTAATATAAATTGAAGACTGGATAAGAAAGATGATAAAAAAGATAGGCGGCTTTCTTGAAGAGCATGTTGAGAAGATAATTTTAATTATTGTCGGGCTTTTATGTTCCTGGCTTTTGATTACTCGTGTTCTTTTGACTCCGAATGTTATCGAATATGAAAGTAAAAAATACAGTCCGGCTAATCTCGATGAACAGATTCTCGCGGATATAAGAGCAGCATTGAATCAGAGTCCGACCGCTCCCGGATTAATTCTGCCGGACCAAAGAAATTATGCCGAACTGTTTGCGAATCCTTTAGGGAATGTTGATTTTGATTTTCATCCCAAGCCTGAAAAATCCGATACGTTAAAAACCCAAAATGATTATCCTGAACCGGATATTAATAAGATTAAGATTACCAATGTCAACATTGAATATATAAGGTCGGTAGCATATGAGCCTATAGAGGAAATTACTGTAAATAATTTATATGACGATACCATTAGTGAGGCAAATGATCTTGATTTTGTCTCTGTCTCTGCAAATATTGATATTAAAAGTATAGTTGATGAATTTAAAAAATGTTATAATACTGGTGCGATAGCTGACCCATGTAAAGCAAAGCCGATTTTTGCTCAGGTCAATCTTCAAAGACAAAGATTGCTTTTGAGCGGCCAATGGAGTGACTGGGAAAATGTTCCACGGACAAAAATCGATTATAACAGGAATTTATTTAAATATACCGATAATTATTCCGACCTGCCGTTTGGATATGAGATTTATAAGTATCAATTGAATCAAACAATAACGCAACTGGAGCTTCTACAGCCGATACCATATCAAATCGCAACCGCTAACGAAGAATGGTTACCGCCGGAATTATATAGAGATTTCAAAGAAGCTCAGAAAAAAGATGAAAGGGCTGCGAGGAAAATCGAATCTTCCTCTTCAAGTACTACTACCTCAACTTCGAGCACAGGAAGTAGAAGAAGTAGAAACAACACCGGAGGAGATACTTCGACTACAACTACTGGAACCCGTAGAGGCTCCAGTCGAAGAAGCAATACTTCCCTGGATAATACTAATACTAACACTAACACGAGAAGAGGCGGCAGGGGAACTACGACACAAACCGATACAACTGCTAATACAGATTCAGATTCGGAAAAATTATTTGTAGAGGAGGTTTATGATGAATATGAATCTGTTATCCTGACTGCAGCAGACGATTTAACAAAGATGAGTGATCCGATATTATTCTGGGCTCATGATGATACCGTTCAGCCGAAAAATACTTACCGGTATAGGGTTCGTGTAGGCTTGCTGAATCCAACCGCGTCCAGTGAAGATGATGAACTTGTTTTCTGGAGTAATTTCTCTGATGTAACAGATCAAATAAATATCCCTGGTAAAATATATTTCTTTGCCGGTGAAGTACAGGAAGCTGCAAAAACAGTAAGTGTATCTGTCTATAAACTTCATTTGGGATACTGGTATAAAAAGGTTTTTGATAGAGTCGGCCAGGGTGAAATGATTGGCAGTATCGCAGAAATCGAATCTAAAGAACCCGAAGAAACAACAACTATAGGAAAAACAACTGATACAGATGAAGACGAAAAAGAAATGATAGCTGTCGATTTTACTACCGGTGCTGTTATGTTCGATATCGAACGAGTTTCTGAAGTAACAGGAGGAAGTTCTCTTAGTAATGTACCATATGATAATATGTTGTACACATATGACGGAAAAGAAATTCTGAAAATGCCTGCCACAAGAACTCCAAATCAAAAAATATGGCCAAAGGATTTATACGATGCATATGTAAAGGTACAGGGCTTGATTAATGATAAATATGAAGAATTGAAATCATGGGGATCCAATCAATTAGATTTAGAACAGATAAGAAGGGGTGAAACTTACGAAAGAAGAGGAAATCGCTGATAATATAGGTAAAATGTATCTTCATGGATAATTATCTATCTTAATCTTGTCTTGTGCTATATTCTTTGTATTTATGTGGTCTCGGAGCTATTTCAGCCAAAATTGTTCTGGTATTATTTCCTTTCTGTTTTTCCATTTAAACAAATCATTTTTAGATTCTATTTGGTCCTTTTACGGCCAATATTTATAGTCGTCCTATAAATATTCAAGTAATAATCCTGTTTATGCCGATAAATAGTTGGGTAGATTATCTGCTCATTAAAATCAATTTCATTACAAAAGTGGAAGGATTCGAAATGGAAATGAAGAACGGATTCGGAAAAGGGAAGAGTTTTCGGGGAATCGCACTGGTTTTGTCGCTGATAATTTTTATTGGTTTAGCCGGCTGCAGCAAGCAATTTGCCAAAATCGAAGAGAATCATGCTCAATTGCAATCAATGATCCAGTCAAATGCAGAGTATCTTGCAAGTATGAAGGAATACATTGAGCAGAACCAAGCAGAACTGGTTGCACAAATCAGGCAAACTCAAAAAGAAACTGAAATTGTTGCAAATAATATGAATTCGCTTTCAGATGAGCAGTTGAAGCTTCACAAAGACTCACAAAACAGCATTAATCAGTTGGCCGGACAGTTAAACCAGGTAACAGCCAATCAGGAAGTATTAAAAACAGGTTTGGTAATATCACATAACGAAAATGCGAAACTTGTGAATAATGTTGCTGTTTTAGAGCAAAAACAGGCTGAATTTTACAGTACCGTGCAGAATAATAATGACAAACTAACTGAAAAGGTTGCTTTGCTTGAAAAAGGCCAGAGTGGTTTGCTTTCAAGTATTGAAGATTCCAAGAATCAGACTGCGAAGGTTTCTACTGAAATAGCAGCACTTGGAAACGAGCAAAATAAGCTCTATGAAACCTCACAAAAAAGCATCAAACAGTTGGCGGAACATTTGAATCAGGTTTCCTCTAATCAGGAAGCTCTAAAAACAGAATTGGAAACTTCGCATAATGAAACCGAGAAGGTTGCTAATAATGTCACCGTATTGGAACAGAAGCAAACAGAGTTATATAACACAGTCCAGAATAATAACCATAGTATTAATGACAAAGTGTCATCAATTCAGAAAGGGCAGATTAATTTACTTTCGAGTGTAGAAGATTCTAAAAATCAAACCTTGCAGGTATCGTCAGAAATAGCTGCTCTCGGCAGCAGGCAGGCAAAGCTGCACGAGTCATCAGAAAAAAGCATAAATCAGTTGGCAGGGCAGTTGAAACAGGTTGCCAATAATCAGGAAGTTTTGAAAACAGGATTGGTCGTATCGCATAACGAAACCGCAAAAGTTGCCAATAATGTCGCGGCATTAGAACAAAAACAAACAGAACTCAATAATACAGTTCAGAATAATAATGATAAGCTTACTGAAAAATTTGTTTCACTTGAACAAAGTCACAATAGCTTGCTTGCGAGGGTAGAAGATTCCAGGAATCAAACTTTGAAAGTATCATCAGAAGTAGCGGCTCTCGGTAATGAGCAGGTAAAACTTTACGAATCATCACAAAGCATTATAAGTCAGATAATAAAACAATTGAATAAGGTTTCAGCAAATCAGGAAGTTCTGAAAACTGGTTTGGTCGTATCGCATAATGAGACCGCAAAAGTAGGTAACAATGTAACTTCACTTGGTCAGATGCAGAAAGAACTGAATGGAATTGTGGAAAGCAGCAATAATAAGCTTACGCAGAAAGTTGCGGTTATCGAGCGGAACCAGTCAGATTTAAAAACCGGTTTTGAAAAAATGCAAAGTGATACAAAGCAAGTAGCTGAAAATATTTCATCGATGGGCAAGGAGCAGATGAATCTCCAGCAAACTGTAAGTACATACAATCAGCAAATGTCTGAAAGAGTTAATTCGATAGAACAGAATAATCAGGAATGGCAGGTGACTATCCAGCAGATGCAGAAAAGCGTTCAGCAGGTTGCAGGTAATATTGGAACATTTGAGCAGAATCTCGCTAAGTTACAGGAAATATTGCAGGGCAAAATAGCAGATTTGGTTTCAGCCTCGACCGGAAGTAATAAGGAACAAGCCGCATTTCAGGAAAAAATGAAAAAAGATTTGCTTGTACTGGTGGAATCTGTGAACACAATGAAACAGAGTCAAGCTCAGTTGCAGCAGAAAATTAGCGATGTTCAGACTAAAACTGATAACATTGCGGTACAAATTCCATTCGCAATAGAACAATTACGCAAAGAACTAAAAGTTGAAGAAGCAAATGCATATTCATCTGACAAATAAGACTGTGTAAAATTTAATATTTTTAAGGCTCGGTGCTATTATGTTATCGAGCCTTTTTTTTTGCTATTTCTGAAATAAAAACTACATTTTAACGAAGATGCGGTTTAATAATATTTTACTATATTATCACTGGCCTGATTGAAATGTTTATTCTGGGCATACTGTACGGATTAACGTTAAAGCCGGTTGCAAGTTAGTTCATTTCTGTTTCATTTTAATATAGGCAATTATTGTCTTTTCTAAATTCAATTCTTAATAAAGATATAACATTTTTATTCTGCTTTTTTTGAAAATATTAAAAAATATTTCATAAATTGAATATTAGGTTATCGGGACTAATCTGGGTTAACTGTTATATATTAGAGAAGACAGTAAATGTGTTAATATGTGATTTGAGGATAGTGACGAAATGCGGAAAATCTCTCCATCATTATTACCATTGTGCCTTTTAATCCATACCAATTTAGTAAGTCCGGACAGATTTTAAGTGCTTCAAGAATCAAATTGTAATGTGCCGATTTATCATTATAGACGAATAAAAAAAATGAAATTTAAAATAGGAAAAGATTTGGCCAAATCAATACGCTTTAGGTTTCAGTAACATTTTGGAATAATTTGATAGCATCTGTGGTTATAAGACTACGGCGATTTATTTATTGGTAAAAATGTATTATGAAGAGAACGAATATTACCTGGATTGACGAACATTTACCTGAACTGAAAGATAAAATTCTTGTTACACTTTCTATGGAGGGTTGTATAACTGAACTAGAAGGGGATGCAAGAGAAGCAAATTCAAAAGGAGGATTGGGAATATATTTTGGCGATAAGCTCGAAGGACTGAATGCAATAGGAATGGAGCAGGCTATTGGTTGTATGCCGCTCTATAAAAAAAGGCTGGTTCAATCAATTGAAAATGGCAGGCAAAAAGTTCATTATAAAGAAGTCACTTACGAAGGACAGCCTGTTAAACGAGTTATGGACATTCGCAGCAATCCTATTCAATTCGATGTGTGGGGTTGGGACATAACAAACACTTCGCAGGAAAAGAAATATGTTGTTGATTTATATCGTATCAATCGCGGCAAGACTCTTCTGTATCTATTCTATTGTCCCGAAGTATTCGATGTTCTTTATCCGGACGATAGAACGCATGACGGGTTTGGCAGGGAACATCGTTTTCTGCAGGAAACTGTTTTTGGAGAGTGTGTTTATATACTGCTTAAAACATTAAATGTCGTACCGGATATCCTTCATCTTAATGAAGGTCATGTCGCCGACGCTGCCGCTATTATTAAAGGTGACAAGATATTCAGCAAGACAAAAGTGGTCTATACGAATCATACAGTTGTTCCCGCCGGCCTGGAGAGATACTATATTAACAGGATTACAGGGGGTGACATTGGAAGGGCTCGTTATGCGATGAGATTTCAGCAGGAGGACTATGAAGAGTTCTGGAATAAGTTTGCAATGCATCGGGATGGACAATGCCTGATTGATTTTTCAAAAGGCGCGCTTGAAATATGTGACGTCGCGAACGGTGTCAGTAACGAACATGCTTATGCTACGAAGAATCTGTTCCCATTTTATAAGAGAAACGTGGAAGGAGTACTCAACGGTTCAGGTGACACGTGGATAAATGATGAACTGTTAAAACATGAATTGAATAAAACTCCGATTAGCAATACAATCCTCGCCGAAACATCGGAAGCGGGCAAAGCCTTGTCGTTCGCTGAAATAAAAAAGCGAACGGCCGGAATGACTGATAAGAACGGCAATGTTATAACTTCGAACGGTATAAGTCTTGATTCGGATTTACCAACTATATGGATGGTAAGAAGGATGGTGAAATATAAAAGCCAGTTGCCTGTCCTGAAAAATATTATCCATGCAATATGCGCGAATAAGAACGAGGTAGTTGATACGCCGTACGGACGTTTGAACGGCCTGCAAATGCAGGTTGTTGTCGGCGGTATTGCTCCGGAATGTTCCGAGGGAGAAGAGTGGATTGAGGAATTTATAAGCTGGATGCAGAGACCCGAATTAAAAGGTCGTTTTGTTTATGTTCCGAATACTGACACGATTCTTCTGAAAATGCAGGCGATTGGCGCGGATATTTGTATTAATTGTCCTCTGCCGGAGCAGGAGGCCTGCGGAACATCCGACCAGCGTTCGGCGCGAAATGGCGGTATTAATATCGCAACACGGAGCGGCGGTCCTCTTGAATATATCGAAGATGGTAAAAGCGGCTTGTTAATCGGGCCGTATGAAAACGATGATGATTTCTATTACAGGGCACCGAGGGACATTCTCGTCAAACTCAGAGAACTTTCCAAAATGTATTACAATCAAAACAATGGTGACAATACATGGCGGGAAATGAAATTTCAATCGTATCTTGCAAGCACGAAAGTCACGGCCGCCGCGATGGAACAACGATACGCGGATATTTATTCGCAGGTACTCAATACAAGAAGAAATGTCCCTGCGATTCCTATTCGTGAATATCGCAAAACACAGCTTGCAAATCATGCTCCTGAATTTGATTTAATACAACGCCATGCGGTCTCCAATAAACTTGATTGGGATGAATTATTGAAGAATTGGTCAGTTTTTACCGATCCGCGGCAGAGCCTGAACGGAGAGTTGAAAAATTCGAATTTGCTAAGAGATGAGCAGCAGAGTTACTTGAGATTTTTCAAAAATATTATTCTGCCTATTCTGCCCGATAAAGGTTCGATTTCGGGAAGCAATCGTGTTGAAGGTTCTTTATTGTTATTTAGCCTGATTGGCAAGTATCTTGAGCTTATGAAAAATGATGAAAATTCAGAATCAGCAATAAGCAGTTCATTCACTAATAAACAAATGACAATTATTGAATTCATGCTTAAAGAGCTTCTGGATATTTATCGCGGCGGAGCGATGCTTAAAAATATGAGTAAGCCGCATATGATTGAAGATATAAAAACTAAAACGGAAAGTAGGGCTGTTGATTTTTCTGTTACTATCGAATAGTAGCATAATATAACAATTTAACAGGAAACTTTTTTTAGGCTCGGTAAAATAAAATTATCGAGCCTTTTTTCTTGCTATTCATGCGGTATTCGTTAAATAATATATGACGATTAAATTGAAATATGCATATAGAGTTATTACTTTTAGAATCAGGGGATTATATGAAAAAGGTAATATTGACTATGATACTTTCTTTTTTGTTCACGGGATGTGCCGGAATTCCAAAAGGCGTAAAAGCGATTGACAAGTTCGAAGTTGAAAAATATACCGGGACATGGTACGAAATCGCGAGACTCGACCATAGTTTCGAGAGGGGACTGACTAATGTTTCAGCGACTTATACTGTTCGGGATGACGGCGGAATAGATGTATTAAATAAAGGATTCAACACGAAAAATTCCAAGTGGAAGCAAATCAAGGGCAAGGCTTATTTTATTGGTGATAAAACAACAGGGCGATTGAAAGTCACTTTCTTCTGGCCGTTTTATGGCGGCTACAACATTATAAATCTCGATAAGGAAAATTACTCCTACGCGTTAGTGTGCGGCCCGACACGCTCGTATCTCTGGATTTTGGCTCGTGAAAAATCACTCGATAAAAAAATACTCGATGATTTAATTGAAACCGCAAACAAATCCGGATTCGCTACAGATAAATTAATTTTTGTAGAACAGAATAAATAAGTTGGGAAATTATGGAAGAAGAATTTGAAAACAATGATTTACAACAACTGAAGCCTTGGGACAAGAAACCTCTATCAAAAAGAATACCATGGACCATCATCAGAAAATCTATTGTATTTATTGGTGTAGCCATATTGTTGCTTTGTCCTGTTGTATTTTTTGGTATAATTGCATTTTTATCAAAAAAAGGAAATCAAACTCCTGAGGAAGAAGCTACACGATGGGTTTACACTCTAACATTTTGGGGTTGGATATTTTCTGAGGTAGGATTGATACTTTCTAAAGCAAGACCAATTATTCAAATATTAGCAAGAATTTCAATTTATCTATATATTATACTTGGTCTTTTACTTTTAGGAATAATTAATGCTTTTAGCCATATTTAGTTAAATTCATCTCATGACAGAAAATAAAAGTAAAAATACCTTTCTAAAACAATGGCGTTTCAC
>CAZMPL010000051.1:0-9622 GCA_964567805.1 uncultured Pirellulales bacterium
ATTAGTCAAAGAATTATCTACACGATCAAATAGCACCCTTTATGGCTGTTGCGACAATCCATCAATTGGAGGTATAGATTGCCTGTATGCTATTAGCGGAGCGAGAATAGGTATTAATGTAAATGCTTATGGGCCAATTAAATTCTGCCATTCGGACAGGCTTACACGCTTTATGGCAGGGGGTACATTCGTTATGGCAAAGAGGTTCCCAGATGCAGATAAGCTCTATCAGGATGGAGTTCATATAAAATATTTTGATGACATTGAAGAGTTTTTCGAATTGGCAGACTGGTATCTGAAACATGAGGAAGAAAGAAAGAAAATAGCTGATGCAGGGATGCAGCATGTACATTCTGAGTTTAATAGTGTGAAAATTGCAGGATATATTCTTGATTTAGCCGAAAAAGGCAAATATAGTGCACCGTGGAATCGTATAAATTAAAAAAGTGGGCGACAAAAATGTTTAGATTTTTAAAGAAAGCTAAGAAGAGAAAACTCCTTAATCAACAATTCCCTCAATATAATATTGGCAAATGGAGTTATGGTAACCTGAAGGTTTTATCACGCAAGGGAGGGGCTTCATTAAAAATAGGTTCTTTTTGTTCTTTTTCGACTGAAGTTAAAATATTTTTAGGAGGAGAACACAGGACAGACTGGGTGACTACCTACCCCTTTAATTACCTATGGGAATCGGCTAAAGAATTCACAGGTCATCCAGCTACAAAGGGAGATGTTGTTATAGGAAATGATGTCTGGATAGGGCATGCGGCGATCGTTCTGTCGGGAGTGACAATTGGAGATGGTGCCGTTATTGGGGCCAGAGCAGTTGTCACAAAAGATGTTCCGCCGTATGGTATTGTGGCAGGTAATCCTGCAAAATTAATAAAAAAACGGTTTGAGGATGATATCATTCAGCGTTTATTAAAAATTTCCTGGTGGAATTGGGAAGATGATAAAATTGAGAAATATATGCCTTTGCTTTTAAATGGCGAAATAACGAAGTTTCTTTCTGAGGCAGAAAAATAAAAAATCATAATGAAGTAATTTATTTGTAAAATAATAATTGGCCCAAATTATTTTTTTATGGAAATTCATACTATAAACTTTAAAAGGAAAAGTATATGGGTGACATTAACCAGCTTACTTTTATAAAAGAACATATTAGTGAACTCAGCGGACCTTTTCTTGAAGTCGGCTCGAAGGATTATGGTACAACACAGGACTTGCGTTCCATTTTCAAATCGAAAGGGGAATATACCGGTCTTGATATGGAAAGCGGCCCAGGAGTAGATATTGTCCTGGACCTGACAAATGATTTTACTAAAATCGATAACGCTCTCGGCAATAAACGATTCGGAGCGATTTTTTGCTTAAGCGTTCTGGAGCATTGTGACAACCCATTTAAAATGGCAGAAAATCTTACTAAGTTATTAAAACCGGGCGGAATGTTATGTATCGGTGTACCATTTAGCTGGCAGATTCACGGCTATCCAAATGATTATTGGCGTTTTACTCCTGAAGGAATTAAGAAGTTATTTCCCACGATTAAATTTGATATGGAAAAAAGCATCGCATCGACTTCCAATGTGAATGATTTCAAAAATATCGATGATGATTTGGGTAAAATATCATTCAGTTACAGCAAACATAAAAAAAGCGGCCATGCGATGAGAGGAATTTCCGCCAAGTTTCTTAAAATGTTAGCAAAGATAGGAATATTCTCATGGCTAACAGGCTACAGGCATTTATTTGCGCCTACAGGTTTTCTTATGATTGGTAAAAAAGAATAATGACTAAGGTTATAAAATGCGGAATTTACCTTTTATGAAAATTGATATTGAGAAAATAATTTCAGGCAAAGATCCTGTCATAATCGAACTAGGTTGCGGCGAAAAAAGAAAAGAAGGACGGATAAATATCGACAGGGTTGACCAGCCTAATGTTGACATTGTCGCCGATATTGAGGAAGGATTGCCTTTTTTGCCGGACAATTCGGTAGATGAATTGCATTGCAGGAGTGTTCTGGAACATATCGAAAATTTTGAATTTTTGATGCTTGAGATTATCAGGGTGCTTAAAAAAGACGGCAAAGCATTTATTTTTGTGCCGCATTTTTCAAATCCTTACTATTATTCGGATTACACACATAAACGACATTTTGGCTTATATAGTTTTTATTATTTTGTTGAGCCTGAAAACCAACTGAAAAGAAAAGTCCCCGATTTCTATACAAATATCAGAATAAACATAATTTCCAAAAAGCTGGTTTTTCGTTCACCATTCTGGATTTCGAGAAAACTGAAAAAACTTTTCGGATTTTTTATGAATTTGCATAGTTCAGTCATGGAATTCTATGAGCTTCATCTGTGCTATATTTTCCCATGTGATGGTATTGAGATAGTTTTTACTCCGGCTAAGAAAAATCAATAAATATACATTCTCACTATAAACTGGATTTGATTGCTTCAACTATTGTATAAATATCATCTTCTACCAAAAACGGATGCATTGGCAGAGATAATATTTCTTTGCAAATTTTTTCAGTCACAGGCAGGGAAACATTAAAACCAAGTTCCTGATAAGCCTTTTGTTTATGTACCGGAACAGGATAATGAATTTGAGTATGTATATTTTTTTCAGAGAGTTTTTTCTGAAGTAAGTCTCTTTGTTCGGAACGGATTACAAATAGGTGATATACTTGTTCAATAAACTCCATATCACACGGCGTAATAACTGGAAGGTTCCTTAGAAGTTTTTTATAGAGAGATGCAATATCTCTTCTGTTCTGATTCCATTTATCAAGATATTTTAGTTTCACGCGTAAACATGCAGCCTGCATCTCATCCAGCCTGCTGTTTACACCAACAAAATCATGTTCGTATTTTTTAGGCTGGCCGTAATTTCGAAGCATTTGAATTTTTTGTGCCAGTTCCTGATTATTTGTTGTTACCATACCGCCGTCACCATATGCGCCGAGATTTTTGGTCGGGTAGAAACTGAAACAACTAATATCTCCGATAGAACCTACACGATTTCCACGATATTTTGCGCCATGAGCCTGGCATGCGTCTTCAATGACATGGAGGTTATATTTTTTTGCTATTTCCATTATTGAGTCCATATTTGCAGGTTGACCATAAAGATGGACAGGTAAAATAGCTTTTGTATTTTTTGTGATTTTCCGCTCGATTTTTGCAGTGTCTATACAGAATGTCTCCGGATTGATATCGACAAAAACAGGTTTTGCTCCATTTCTGATTATACTATCAACGGAAGAAATAAAAGTATGTGAAACAGTTAAGACTTCATCTTCATGACCGATTTGCAGGGCTTTAAGAACGAGCAGAAGGGCGTCTGAGCCGGAATTCACACCTATGCTGTATTTCGTGCCTATATAATCAGAAAACTCTTTCTCGAAGCTATTAAGTTCCTCTCCGAGAATGAACCAGCCGCTCTTAAAAACCCGCTGAACCGCCTGTTCGATTTCTTCAGATATTTCTTCATGTTGTTGTTTCAAACCGGCGAAATCTATCATTTTATTCTCGTTACTATATCAGATTCTAATTTGTAATTTTTTCCACATGAGCATTGAGCTTCTGAATTGATAAAGGAAAGCTTTTTTGAGCATTCGCAAACGTAACCATGCAAAATCGCTGGATTGCCATAGACAAGTGCATAATCCGGCACGTTTTTCGTTACTACAGATCCAGCGCCAATCATTGCCCATTTCCCAATAGTATTGCCGCAGACTATTGTAGCGTTTGCGCCGATACTTGCTCCTTTTTGTATGAATGTTTGAACAAATTCAGCCGGGTAAACTTTGCTTCTTGGCCTGATGTCGTTTGTAAAAGTAGCATTAGGGCCGATAAAGACGTTATCCTCAATTCTCAAGCCGCTCCAGAGATAAACACCGCATTTTATTGTCACATTATCACCAACGATGACATCTCCCTCGATAAATGTATGGTCGCATATATTGCAATTTTGACCGATAATTACATCTTTAAGAATATGAGCGAAAGCCCATATTCTTGTGCCATCCCCGATATTTCCGGTTTCTACAATTGCCTTGTCATGGATGAAAACATTATTGCTATTGGATTTTGTCATTATTTTTTACTCTTTGACACGATTTTTATAAATTCATCATAATCCCTTATATAGTCATCTGCGTTATAAAATTCAGAAGCCAGAACAAGACAGACTGAACCAGATGAAAAGTTATCAATTTCACGCCATGTCATTGTAGGTATATACAAACCGTAATAAGACCTGTTCAGGTAGAAGTCTTCTTTCTCATATCCATTGTCGGTATGCACAGTAAAACTGCCGCTTGCCGCTATAATAAATTGGCAGAGATTAAGATGAGCATGGCCGCCTCTTAAAGCACCGCCTGGAACGTCATAGAGGTAATATACTCGTTTTATCTCAAATGGAATATGCCGGGACGATTCCATAAAAGTTAAATTTCCCCTGTGGTCAAGTATTTTCGGAAGCTCGACTATTTTACATTTTTGCGGACCCATAACAATTTCCTTTTTGCATCAATTTCCAGAGGCCATTTTTCTAATAATTCAGGAGACCTAAAGCATTTCAGGATATGCTAACTTAATAACAATGTCAAGTGCGATTCACATTAAAAGCGATATTAGAATAGTCTGAAATGTAACAAACTAATGTTGCATAGTATTAATGCTTAATGTAAAATACGCTTTTTTATAAGAGTAAAACGAAAACAATGGATGTTCTTGTAATAATTAACAATCCTGCTCGTGCCAGTTACAGGCAAAGAGTTGAGGTATATCTTGATGCATTGCGTTCTCATGGTATATTATGCCATGTCGAACAATTGCCCCGTAATCCGTTAAAACGCAGAGATTTATTCAAAAAAGCATCAAATTACGATTGCGTATTTCTCCACAAAAAAGCTTTGAATTTCTTAAATGCAATTTGGCTCAAAAAGTACAGTAATACTATTGTCTATGATTTTGACGACGCGATAATGTACAATCCCCAGTATCCAGACAGATACGACAAAAAAAGACAGAAAGCCTTTAAGAGAGTCGCTGAAGCATCGAATTTAATTATTGCGGGATGTCCTTACCTGGCCGAACATGCGAGAGTATATAATCCGAATGTTTATATTCTTCCGACAGGTTTGGATACAAAAATTTTCAATTCTGAATATTCAATACCAAAAGACGACAAAATCCGCCTCGTGTGGATTGGAAGCAAGAGTACAATAAAGTATCTCGAAGAAATTAAGCCTGCACTTGAGGAAATCGGCAAAGGTTTCAAGAATGTCATATTAAGAATAATTTGCGATACTTTTTTCGATCTTGAGAATTTGCCGGTCGAGAAAAAAGTCTGGTCACTCGAATCTCAGATTCCTGATTTGCTTTCGAGTGATATCGGCCTTGCACCACTTACAGATGATACTTTCACTCGTGGAAAATGCGGATTTAAAATTTTGCAGTATGCAGCTGCGGGTTTGCCTGTGGTTACATCTCCTATCGGCGTGAACGCAGAATATGTTCGTAATAATATTTCCGGCTTTCATGCTTTGAGTATTTCAGAATGGATTGAAAATATTTCTATCCTCATTAAAGACTCAGATTTGCGGAAACGAATGGGAAAAATCGGGAAAGAAGATGCCGCAAAATATGACATTGATGTTATTGGCAGAAAATTAGTAAATCTTTTGTTGAAATATGACCTGAACAGAAAATATAATATTTCAAAAAATAAAACAGATTCCTCTCCCAAAACAGTAAGTGTTTGTATTCCGACTTATAACAGGAAGGAATATCTCAAGGAAACGATTCAAAGTATCCTCGAGCAGACTTATAAAGACTATGAAATAGTTATAGTCGATGACGGTTCTACCGATGGTACCGAGCAGATGATAAAAGAACTCGGTATTCCAGTGACATATTACTGGCAGGAAAACCAGGGAGACGCTGCGGCTCGTAATAAACTTATTGAATTCGCCAAGGGCAGGTATATTTCTTTTATTGATTCCGATGATTTGCTTTTGCCTGATACACTGGAAAGATTAGTGAAGGCCATGGAAAACGAAAACGGCAAAGCGGTTATCTATGGCTCTTATTATCGAATAGATAAAGATGGAGAAATATACGGTGTATGTAAGCGAAAGCTTTATGCCGGCTCAATTACGAAACATCTATTTAAAACGATTTTCGTTCACGCATGCGGCTCGATGTTTCCTATTGAAATGTTAAGAGAAGCTCCCGCGTTTAATACGTCACTTCATATATGTTCGGATTATGATTTATGGCTTCGCCTTTCGACAAAGTATAAATTTGTTGGATTGCCTGAGCCGACCTTTAAAAGACGCAGGCATGAAACAAATTTATCTAAAGAGTCGATGGAAAACTGTATGATTGAATACAACGTTTGCAAACGCTTTTATGAAAATGGGGGCAAGGAATTCATCCCGCCTGTAACCGCGAAACATATATTGGCCAAAAGACTATGCAGAGCGGGAAGGTATGCGCTTAAAGACGGCAATTATGAGAAAGCCTGTGAACTGCTCGGTGAATCATTTCGCAATAATCCAAGGTTAAAATCATTAGTGTATTTAACAAAGGCAAAAGTCCTGAAAAGTATAATCAAAAGTTAAAAGGAAATAGATTGCTCAAACAGAAACAGGTAACTATTGGAATTATCCTGCCTTATATATGGACGTTTGTATTTTTCTTATTGATTTTCCTGTCATACTCAAGCGTAGAGATTAGTTCTGCAATAGACGCTGAAAATCTTATCTTGCTGACATTTTTCTTTTCTCCTATTATATTTATCACAGGTATCTTTTTTTCTTTAATTACCTTATTTAAATCAGGCATAGGCAAAAACATATTATTCTCGCTTGTGCTGAACTTGGTTTTGTTAACCTTATGGTTCATATTCAGAAATCCTTTTTATATTGAATTAAATATGATTAGTTAGAAATGAGTTATGTTGAAAAATGGAAAGAAAAAAATTCGCAATATTTATACAATATGCCATTGTTCTATTTTTTTTATTTTGCGGAACTGCGTATTACTGTTTTAACTTTGTATTAAATACCAACGTAAAAGAAGTAGTTCAGGGTAAAGTATATCGTTCTGCTCAGCCTTCTGGTGCTCAATTAAAAAAAATAGTGGAAAAATATGGAATCCGGACCGTTATAAACCTTCGTGCAAAAAACCAAAAAGATTTTGAAACTGAAAAACAAACTTCCGAACAGTTAGGTGTTGAATTTGCAGGGATGAACCTGAGCGGGAACAGGCTTGCTTCTTCGTCAGAATTATTGGAATTAATCGAAGCGATAGAAAATGCCCGGACTCCCATTCTGCTTCATTGTAAATCGGGTATCGACAGATCAGGTTTTGCAAGTGCTCTTGCAGCAATAGATATTGGTCATGAAGATTTTGATAATGCAAAAAAACAGGCTTATGTATCGCCCGGACCTTGCAAAAGAAAAGATTTCAGTAAAAATCGTGCGGATTATATATACGATTATGCGCATATTAGTGACATATTGAAATTATACGAAGACTTTTGCAAACAGAATAATCTCGAAAAAAATGACTGGAAGCAATTTGTTCAATGGGCAAAAGAATTGCCGCCTATCGAAAGCCTGAAAATTGATTATTATGAGCCGGCTTACAGTTATTTTCCATTTATGAACAACAATAAACAATTTATTCCATTTTTAAAGCTTCTCAAAGATTCTTTCGTTCAATTCTTCGTTCAGATTCTGATTGTTATTCTTTTAATCTATTATACAAAATTCTGCCTGAAATCCATGAAATAAATTTTGCTCTACTGGTTGAAACGTTCAACATCTTTAACTTGTCTCAGTTTATATGATAAATTGAATCTGTGAACTTTCATTGAATCGAGATCTGTAAGGAAGGGGCCGTTTTGTGTGATTAATATGTTTGATTGCTTTAGGTCACCGTGTGTAATATGGAATCTCCACATCTTGTCAAGAAGCTCATCTATTTGTTTCAGGATTGCTTCCTGACGGTCTTGTGAATTGTTTTTATCATTTCGGAAATAATAAAGATTCTGTCCTTCTACGTATTCAGTAACTATGTAAGAATTCCACAAGACGAAGCTTTTGTGTTGCTCGATGAAAGCTAATGGTTTCGGCGTGGATATACCGAGCATCGTAAGTCGCTGTGCACAAAGCCATGTTTTGCGTGCTCGTGAAGCCATTACAGAATGACGCAATGAGTGAAATAAGTTCTTATGATTGTATCGCTTTACTACGATATTCCTGTTATTCCACTCGAAGTGCGAGACGAAACAGGTATTTCCATTTTTCAGAATGCGGCCGTTTCCCATCAGCGTGTCGATTTGATGTAAGAATTCGATTGCTTTATTATTATTGTCGCAGAATGTTTTATCGAATATGGAGGTTGTATTATTATTTTTTATTAGCAAAAATCTTTTACTCGCACGCAGGCATTTTTTCAGGCCGTGTCTGATTCCTTTATTTCTTTGTGATTCCGTATGTTTTTGTATTAACTGTTTTTCTGTATTGTCATATTGCCATCTTCGTAAGCTGTAGTATTCAATACATATTATTTTTTTTGAGTTTGCGTCATTCTCTTTCAGGTAAAGCAGAAGCATAGCAAGATTCGAAATGCTTTTGTTTTTGCGAACTTCCCGTGCGAAGAATTGCATTTGGCCTGGATCAAGAGTATATGTTTTATTGTCAGCTAAAATAAAATTTCCCAGGTGAAAATCTCTTTGCAAAACACCTGCTTTATGCTGGTTCGCAAGTTCCCTGCAAATCTTAAGAAGCAGTTCGAGTTGCTTTTCTAAATTTCGAGTTTGATCAAAAATCTCCAAAGCAGTAGTTGAGTCAATTATTTTTTCAGTTACAACCGCCCAATCACCTGTTTCTGTTTTTCCCAAAAATAAGGGGTCAGGTACATTTATTTTTCTGTCTGCGAGAATGTTCAATCCTTTCCATTCTCTTTCAGCATGGCGTAAATTACTTAATTTATGTGTAAAAACCTTTGCAATTACTTTTTTATCATTCCAGATGGCATCATAAACCTGTCGTCTGCCGGGGATGGAACGAAGCAGGGCGGTGCAGCTCAAAGAGATTGTTTTCTTCTCCGGGAAAATGCAATTTATCGAGAGTTCAAAAGGAAACTCATTCGTTTTTGGAGTTGATTGTCCCTGTGCTGTGGCTGCCATTTTACAAACTATGCCCTATAATTGAGATACCAAGTTTGTTTGCGAGTTCTATTGTCTGAGGTTTATCAATGATTATTGTCTTTCCTGCTTCTATAACAAGGCATTTCGCTTTGTTATCCGACAAACTCTGGATTGTATCCGGCCCAACGCATGGCACATCGAATCTCATATCCTGTTGAGGTTTGGAAACCTTATACAAAGTCCAGCCGCCTGATTTGCAGTATTTTCCCGCTCGTTCAATCATCGCTGCGGTTCCTTCGATTGCCTCGACAGCAAGTATTTCTTTTTCTTTTACCGCGATAGCTTGTCCAATATCCAGTTCGCCGAGCTTTTTAGCCATTTGCCAGCCGAATTCCAACTCACTTTGTGAAATCGGATTTTTAGATACATTTGTCATAACACC
>CAZMPL010000051.1:9722-15250 GCA_964567805.1 uncultured Pirellulales bacterium
TCAGCAAGTTCAATTTCCGCTGAATCGAGCAAGCCGACACATATGACTTTAAGTCCTGCTTTTTTTGCTCCTTCGGCGACAAGAAAAGGCAATCTGCCTGAGCCGGCAATTAAGCCGAGAACCTCCTTTTCCTTAAAACTGCTATCCTTTGTATTATCCAAGGAAATTCCTCGTTCTAAAAGTCAAATTACGGCTCAGTATTCGTATCAGTATTTTCAGATTCCAGAAGTGAAGAAATTTTTTCTAATTTATTCTGCAGCTGGCGAATATTCTGACGCATATCTGGTAGATACTGAATCATACTGTATGCGCGTCGAGCTGTTTCAGCATCAATAGCAGGGGCGCCAATAATAACTTTGTTATCCGGCACATCATTAATAACACCTGCCTGAGCGCCGATGGTGACATTATTCCCAATATTTATATGACCGACAATACCGACCTGGCCGCCGATAACGCAATAATTTCCGATATTAGTCGAACCGGCAACTCCAATCTGAGCGACAAGGAGACAGTGCTGACCGATTTTTGCGCCATGACCGATTGTGATTAAATCACCTAATTTGCTGCCCTGACCAATAATAGTGTCGCTTAAAGTTCCCCGTTCGATTCCGCAGCATACACCGATTTCCACATCATCTTCTAAAATCACGATACCTTTTTGCGGTATTTTATAATGAACGCCTTTATGAGTAGCATAACTGAATCCATCTTCGCCTATGGTGGTATTCGAATTTACAATGACTCGATTGCCTATTTTACAGCCGTCGTAAATAGTTACATTCGAATAAATGATACTGTCACTGCCGATTTGAACGTCCTGACCGATAAATGTGTTGGGATAAATTATGCAGCCGTCTTTGATTTTCGCTCCGTCGGATATTGTTACGAAATCACCTATATGACAATCCGCACCGATTTTCGCACTGTCCGCAATAGAAGCCTTCGGACTTATGCCGGTTTTTTTATGTTTTCTATGACCATGCAGGAGTACCATTATTTGCATAAAAGCATAATATGGGTCTTCGGCGATTAAAAGCGAAACAGAAGCGGCTGGAGCGTCTTTACCTACGATTACGGCACTTGCTTTTGTTGATAAAAGCTGCTTTTCGTATTTCCGGTTCGCCAGAAAGCTTATATCTCCAGCTCCCGCCCGTCCAAGCGTTGAAGCCGACCTGATAATAACTTTCGGGTCGCCGTTTACTCTGCCGCCGACATATTCTGCTAATTCACCTAAGGTCTTTTCCTGCATCTAAATACCTTCTAAAATCATAAACCATATTCGATAGCTTAAAAACAACTGCAAATACTTAGAAAAACGGCATTATATCAGGAAATACTCATCCCGGTCAACAATTCAATTAAATTACTATTACTTACTAATTTACAATACAATTGGCAATTTAACGGGAAATATCTCTTAAAAAAGAATATTAAAAAAGAAATGTAACAAAATCAGATATGTAGTATATCACTTAATAAAGTGTTAGTGATTTTCTCTTGTAATTCAATAGAAGGTTTTTGGCTGAAATTTTCATTATTATCAGTGAACACTTTTATGTTCGGTCCATTTGGTTTGTAGATATTCGGATTTGTGGGACCGAACACAACGATTGAATTTACGCCCATTGATGCCGCCAGATGTGTTATGCCGCTGTCATTGCCCAAAAAAGCGTTCGTACAGGTCATTATTTGTGAAATATCAGCTAAAGGCAATTCCATAATACATTTTGTCGCATTTGTCAGGCTCTGAATGGTTTCTTTGCTGAATTTTTCCATTTCAGTCGGTCCTAAAAGGAATACGACCTGAATATTTTTTGCGCGAAGCTTGTTTACGATTGATAAATAATTTTCAACGTACCAGCATTTATTTAATGCACCGCCGCCGGGTTGAATTATAACGAGCTTCTTCTGCGGCTCAAGTCCGAACTCCCATAAAAGGTTTTTGCCTTTTGCGATATCTTCTTTTGTCGGTTTAATATGGCAATCCTGATTATAAAGGTAAGGTGACTTTAACGATAAGCCGCACTGGTCGATTAACTGCCGAATGAAATAATCTGTTATATGCTCTGTAGTTTCAGCTAATGGTTTCGGCGATAGTGTAATTACCTCAGAAGTCTGGTTGCAATTTATTGTAAAGATAAGGTTTTTCTCGAAATTGCTTTCAGAATCACCCATGAATGATATTATCCAGAGGTATTCGGAAAATGCTTTTATCAATGGGTCTCTGTCTTCGAGAACAAACTCGCTGGAATCCATAAAAAAACGATGAATATCCATCAGGTCGATGGAACTGACTTTGTCAACGCTTGTTCTGCCCGGGAAAAATCCGATATAGTCTGTATGGCCAAGAAAATCCACGTATCCGAAATTAAGAATATTTTTTAGAAAAGAAGCTAAAGGAATTGTCAATATGCAATCACCGATTGCGCCAGGCTGAATTATTAAAGCGCGTTTCGTTTTAAGCGAAGCTTTAATATCTTCCGCCATTACCAAATCCAAAATGTCACTCTCATTCGGCATTTATAATTTCCGTTTTATAGCCTTTATTTGTTCGTCACTGACTTCTACACCCAATTGCTGTGCGAGCTTTATATATTTCCACGCATTGTCGTATTGTTTGAGATAATAGAAACAGATAGCAAGACCATAATGAGCGTCTCCCATATTGGGATCGATTCCTATTGTTTTAAGGTACGCTTTCGAAGCTTTTTCATAATCCTTAATATTCGAATATGCTGCACCGAGATTATAATAAATCGTAGAATCATTTTCCTTTATTTCCACGGCTTTATTATATAAATCAATAGAATCTGTAAATTTTTTCTGCTGGAAATATACATTTCCCAGGTTTACCATTGCGGCAAAATTCTCCGGCTGAAGGGATAATACTTTTTTGTACGATGTTACCTCTTCGTCGGTCTTGCCGATTTTGCTATAACAGACCGCCAGGCCATAATAAGCTTCCGCCATATCTGGTTTGTATTTCAAAGTCGTTTGATATTTCGATATTGCTTCATCATATTTCCCCATCTTGAAATTCACTTCACCTATTTGAAGATGAACATTAGGATTTTCCGGCTCAAACAAAAGTGCATCGTTTAATTTTAATAAAGCGAGCGAATATCTTTCCTGAGTACAATAAGCGATAGCAAGATTTCGATATGCATCTACAAAATTAGGATCAAGGCTGATTGCTTCATCGTATTCCAATACAGCCAAACTTGTTCTGCCGTTCTCTGAATACGCGTTACCAAGATTATTATGTGTTTTCGCGTCGCTCTTATTGATATTCAACGCTATCATATATTCGTTAATCGCGTTATTAACCTGGCCATTCTTAAGGTAAATGTTTCCCAGATTCGCCCTTGCTTCGGAAAGAGTCGGATTAATCTCTACCGCTTTTTTAAGTACGCTCAAAGCGGTGTCATTTTTTCCAATGTCACTGTAACTGTTTCCGAGGTTATTAAGAAAACATCCGATAGTTTGAATCTTGTTCAAACTTTTCATATAAATATTATTATTTCTATACTGAGGAACCTTGAACTTTTTGATGTATTGCTCATCTGTCGCGCTGCCGCCTTTGCTGGTAGTTTCGATATTGAATTTTACCTGTCCATCGTCATATCTGACGAAAAAATGTCCGGGAACAACAACTCCGTACAAATCGAGCCCGAGCCGCTCTCCAATCGATAAATATAAAATAGATAAACTGAGACAGTATCCTACTTTCTTATCCAAAACCGAATGCAAAAATAAGTTGTCAGGATCAGTCGCTACAGAAAGAGCATCGAATTGAAGCTCATCGAAGAGGTATTTGTTTATTTCCGGGATAGCTCGGTAATTAGCGGGGGTTCCATTTTTATTTAGTCTTTCGCGAATTTCCTTTGCCATATCATCAAGTTTCGCGAGGTATTGTTTGCCATAGACCATATCGCTCCAGTTTTCTGAAACGATTAAAGCAGCTGTTCCGAGGTCAACTTCATTCGGGCTGAGACGCAGTACCTGGTCAAGAGATTTTACGTAAAGTCCGGATTTACCTGCATTAGCAAGAGGTTTCTCCCGATTAGCGGCGGCAATCGAAGAATATATCAGTACCAATATTATTATGAGAAGTCTTTTTTTCTTCATCCAATTCCCGAGATATTTCATATTTCTTTCTTGTGCTTTCTCATAATATTATACAAAAAAACAAACAATATTATAAATAATATTATCAATTTTATAAATGCAGGGCAAGTAAAGATTTATAAAATTTTATCATGAATTTTAGCTGGCATTTGACAGTTACTGAGGTGCTAAATGAATGACGGACACTTGTTTTGCCGATGTTGTGGTTCTGCTTTTTTCACCTCCGGCGGAGCAGGTGGATTAATGATAAGAGCAAATTCAAGAGAAGAAACTCTTTCCTGCTCGTTTTCTTTGGGTATATTTCCTGAACTTTTGAATATTTCAACGATAGAAGGACCCTCATCTTGTATATTATTTTGCGCATACATAAACCAATGGTTTGCGAAGAACGTTAATACAAGCCCTGCACAAACCAATGATAATATACTAAACAAATGTAAAAATATTTTTAACACAAACTACTACATACTTTAATTGACATAATTATTTCGTCGTTATTTTATAAAAAGATTATCATATATATAACAACTACTTATTCATCATTTTATTTTAGTTTGCTCGACAGTATCATCAATAATGGTAATAGTCTCTTTATGCAACCAAATTCATTCTTTTCTGATATTATTCATATCCTTTTCCGCTAACTCTCTACTTTTTTGAAGCATTTGCCTCGCTTTTTCTTCGGCTTGCAATATTAAGGGATCTCTGTTAGATTTGTCATAATTACCCTGATTAATAATATTGCCATTTTCTGACCACGCTATAGCAAAAACAATCCCGTCGGCATTAGTATAATTAACAGACCTTATTGAACCAGATGGATAAAACTCAACTAAATCATTACCTTCATAAGTTCGATATAATTTCAGTTTATAGTCGCTATCAAACAATAACAAGTATTTAAGCTTACTGTATTTATCACTGCCGGTATCTTTAGGTAATGTCCTTTTTTCACATTGACGAAATTCACCTTCTTCAGATTCTAAAAAAAAATGAAAGTATGCTTTATTATCAATATCCTTATATTCAGCTGTATATACATTATTTGTATATTTGATTTTTGCCTTTCCTGTGTTTAATAATTCTTGGCATTCATCCCAAGCTTTTATTGCATCTTCAATTGAATCTCTAAATATTTTTTCTTCTTCCTTGCTCTCTGGCATTTTAGCTTCATCTAAAGACGCTTTAATTTTTGAAAGCTCTTGTGAAATATCACGAGAAACAATTTTATAATTCGAAGCATCTTTAAAATCCTTGTTTGTTCGCACCATCTTCTTTTCTAAAAGAAAATGCCCCGAAATCAAAAGTATGATAATAACTATTATTACACTTCCTAAATATATTATTTTTTGTTTTTCCATAAAACATACCCTTTTTCTAAATTGTTCTATGAGTAT
>CAZMPL010000052.1:0-15197 GCA_964567805.1 uncultured Pirellulales bacterium
CCAACTCCGTAATATAGATTATTAATGTTTCATATAAAACAAAAGGCCTGTACTGTTAACTCGGTGCAGGCCTTTTTTATTATCGAAGTTCTTTTTTAGTATTTTTTTATTATTCTACCGCGAATTCCTTTTTTCTTGTATTCATCTGCGCTTTTAAGCGTGCAATTATTGATGAGTGCATTTGTGAAACACGTGATTCGGACAAATCTAACGTGGCTCCAATTTCCTTCATTGTCATTTCCTCATAATAGTACAGTACTATAATGAGTCGTTCAGCACGTGTAAGTCCTTTTGTAAGTAAACCTTTAAGATCACGTTTCTGAGCCTCTACGACAGGATTCGAACTGCGGTCATCTTTGATGATATCGATTTCCCGAACATCCTTATCACCATCATCGTCATTATAATTTGTTGTAAGCGAAACCAGACTTGTCGCGTTTGCATCTTTCTGCAGCCGGAGAAATTCCGTCATTTCCATCTGAAGTTCTTCAGCGAGCTCTTTTTCAGTTGGCTTTCTTCCAAGATGAGTTTCGAGTGAATGCGTAGCTCTTGATAACTGATGCGCTCTTGAACGAACAAGACGCGGCACCCAGTCCATGCTTCTCAGTTCGTCAAGAATAGAACCTCTTATACGAGGCGAGCAATAAGTTTCAAATTTTACGCCGCGGGTCCTGTCGAACGCGTCTATCGCATCCATAAGACCGAAAGTACCGGCACTAATCAAATCATCCAGTTCTACTTTATCCGGTAATTTACTATGTACTCGTTCAGCGCAATATTTTACAAGACCTCTATAGTGTTCCATTAACAAATTGCGGGATTTTTCGTCACGTGTTTGGAAGAACTGTTCCCAAATCTGATCAATGTTGAGTTTCTGTTCCGTTTTCACAATATTCCTCCCTGAATAATGGTACTCTATTAAAGAGAATACGGACTATATTATTTCAAAATAAACTTTATAATAACTAATTAAATCAACTACCTTTTACAAAAAAACTTAATGTTAAAATCCATTTTCAATCACTTTTAATAATTTACTGCAAAAGGTTTCTGTTTTTGCTTAAGCAGTTCAACTGCAACTTTCTGGTTTAAAGAATTTTCCCAGAGTTTTTTAATCTGCCGTTCAAAATACTCATCAATATTATCTTCGATAAGCATTTTGCAGCATTCGTCTTCTATGGATGTAAAATTGAAATCCCCATCTGAACCGAATTTGATGTTCTTTGTATCATACAAAACAAGTCTGTTTGTTCGAATGTGTTCATCAATAGCAAAGTTAAGAAGGTTCGAAAATTCCATTACATCCAACTCTTTCGGTACAAAGCCCGGGATATGGCTGTTTTTTATATTCTGAATCAGTATCTTTTGGCGAGCCTGAGAAAACTCAATAAATAAGGTGAGTATCTCAGTAATATTATCATTTATTAATGACGTTAAATTCATATAATAATTTAACTTTGCCTTTTATTTTCGGAAAACATTTCCCTTATTTCTGATAGTGTCTTTGTCTTTCTAAGCTGAAGAATCTCCGAGAGTCTTCCAAAGACTGATTCATCATATAATCTGTGTCCTCCCTTGGTCCACTTTGCTTCCCGAATCAGGCCCATTATCGTATAATTGTGAATAGTCTGACGGGAGAAAGGTGTATAAGAAACCAGTTCACCTATGCGGTATAGCTTAGCAGGTATTTCTAATGTTTCTTTTTTCATCATCATAGCCACATAAATATATTTTACGTTTTGCAAAATGTAAAATATATTTTCAAAACCGTCAACTTATTTCTGAGAAAAAAAATGTTTTTTTTAATCTTTTTGAAAATATTTAAAGAAATTGCGAACAAATAGTATTTTACTTAAAAGCATATGAACTAAATTCTAAAAACCACTTTCCCGAATAGTATGTACATTTCAAATAATTATAGGACGTCAACATACATAGATTACCTAAAAAAATAAAGGTCCTGTAATGAAGACATTTTTACCATTTTATTTGAGATTCGCTGCCGCCTAAGATAATAAAAGTTTTTTTTCAAAAATAGCCCTCTGAAAATATCCGATACAAATAGAAAGATTATTTATGAAGAGACTAATTTTAAAAAACAAAGGAAACAGCTGATTTATAATACCATGGATTATTCTGATACAAATTTTCAAACTAATATAAATGATAATGGCAGTAATATTTCACTGCTTGAAAAGGTTACTCCCCTCGCAAGACAGATAAACTGTCTCGATATCGATCAGATTGCTGATATTTGCATTAAAAATATACCAGAAATTGTCGGAGTAAACTTCGCTTCGCTGTATATTCTGAATGAAGAAAACAACATACTTCATTTACACAAGCATAACCATCCGTTTCTTATCAATAAAATAGTCTCGATAAACCAGAATCCCCCTTCTCCAATGGTTATGGCGGTAAAAAGCAGGGAACTTATCTTCGTCGGTGACATCGATACTCACAGAAAACCTGTTATAAGAAGGTCGCAACGTGCGTTCGCACAGAATTACAAAACAAAAAATTGCGCTATTGTCCCTCTTGTCTGCCATGAAAGAGTTGTAGGTGTATTAAATTTAGCTGATTTAAAAAATAAAGAGTATTTCGATTCCGAACAGATTGCGCTGATAGAATTATTCAGTCAACTGGTCGGTGCTTCCATAGGAAACATCAAACTTTTTGAAAAAGTACAGCGTCAGGCAACTACAGACGGCCTGACGGGACTTGTGAATCATAAAACATTTTATGAATCGCTCGAAAAAGAACTCTGGCGTTCACGCAGACACGGCGGACAAATTATTCTCCTTATGGTCGATGTTGACAATCTAAAGAAGATAAATGATAAATATGGTCACAGAGCAGGCGATAAAGTCATACGTGAAATCGGAAGAAAAATCAAGGAATGTATTCGACAAATCGATACCGCAGCAAGATACGGCGGTGACGAATTCGCTGTGATACTTATTAATACAACACTCACGGGAGCAAAGGTTGTAGCTCAACGTATGGTCGAAATGGTCTCAAACTCCATGGTTACATGGCAAAAGGAAAACATTCCCCTGTCCATAAGCGTTGGTTTAGCCGAATATAACGGCGGTTCAACTCCCGAAGAAATAACAAGCAGGTCAGACCAGGCTCTATATAGCGCCAAAAAAGCCGGCAAAAACAACGTACAAATTTTTAATCCGGCAAATGACAATTAAAAACATGCTTAGAAAAACAATATAATCTGAATCAAATGTTTGTCTATTATCGTATTTATTTTGTAAAACAGGTACCCAAATTAACACACTTCAAATATTATCGGATGTAAATTTAATAAGGAATGAGATTTTTATCTGCGCCATTCAGCTTTGCGAACCATTAAAGGCGGCATCTGCTGGGTTTTAAATTTGCGTGAACCTTTATTTAAGCAGCTTCGGTTACTTGGATACCAATCGACTACGTATAAATCAGGTTTTAATTGTAATTTACTTTTAGTTAATTTTGTAAACATGTATTTATTCTCACCGTAAAAGGATTAACAATCAACCTTTCTCATATCGACCTTAAAACAACCCCACTTAATGTTGCAAAAGATCGTTTTATAAGATTTCTTCGCAACTTTGTAAAATTTATGTAAATTCGGGTAATTTTCATTAAATATTGTCACCTTTTTTTTGTTATAGCGTCTATTTGTCCAAGAAGGTAAAATTTAACCTAATTGGAGGCATAATTAGAATGGCTAATTTATCAAATAATGAAATAGAACTACTCAAAGCGTCGATTCAGGGAAATACAGCCGCATTTGAGTCTATTGTAAAAAAATACCAGTCATATGTTTGCGCAATTACTTACAGTGCAATACCGGATATGGAAAAAAGCGAGGACATGGCTCAGGAAACATTCCTGCACGTATGGAACAATCTCTCGAAACTTAAAGACCTTACCAAATTCAAGTCATGGCTAATAAGTATCACCAGAAATATAATCAGTGATTCTATAAAAAAACAAAAGCATGACCTCATAAATAAAGCCGCTCCGATTGAGCAGATTGAAAATGTTCAAACAAAACTAATTGAGCCAGCTCATCAGGTTATGACAAAAGAACAACAGGTAGTTGTGCAAAACGCTTTATTGCAGATTCCTGAAAAATATCGTGAGCCACTTGTGCTTTTTTACAGGCACGAACAATCGGTAAAACTCATTGCAGAACAACTTGATTTATCCGAAGAATTGGTCAAACAACATTTATCACGCGGCCGTAAATTACTGAGGGAGCAGGTCGCGGCAATGGTCGAAGGAGCAATCCAAAAAACCGGTCCGACAAAAGCATTCACATCCATTGTCATGGCTTCTATCGCCGGTCTTGCAGTAAAAGGTACAGTTGCAACCGCGGCGGCCGCAGGGACATCTGCAATTATGAGCAGCATCTCTGCAAAAATCATCGCTACTGCGGCTGTGATTGCTATTGGAATCGGCACAGTTGTCACCTACAATCGTTTCATAAAAAACGATGAAGATAATCAAAACATAGTTCCCATTAGCCTCGCTAACGATATAGAAAAAGTTAAAGTTTCGAATAATACTTTGGCCGCGTCGAGCATTAATATTGATACAGCCAAAATACAAAAGCCTATACAATCTGAAAATATATCTGCTTCAAATGCAGGAAATAATAGTATTGAAAACGATGAAAACGTTTCAAAAACGCCTTCAATTACACTCAAAAACAAACTTGCAAGTAGCCCATACGAATATTTTTTGTTTACCAGGATTGACCAATCTCAGGGATTAGGATTAAAAACCCTGGTGTTGGGTCATATTACAGATAATACAATTGAATTTACCGATATTAAATCAGAAATCGCTTCCAATTATCATTGGTACAATCCTCTTTGTGTTACGGGAGGTAAGATATATTTTTCGGATAACGTCCAGTTTTTCTGTCTTGATTTAGCAACAAAGCAGGAGAAAATATTATTGAATAAGTCAGGCAATTCAAGTTCCGGAGTTCTGAAGATAGCTTACCCAAATAGTATTACTGGTAATTGCCTCTATCAATTATTAAAAAATAATAAGCAATCAATATTGCAGGAAATTGATTTTGAAAATCAGGCATATCGTGACATAACTGATATAAATACGACTATAACAGGTGGTTCGATATCAATCTCATCTGACAAAAAACATCTCGCCTTTTTTACCAAAGATCCGAATGGATATTTACTCAGAATAGTTGATTTAGAATCCGGAAAAGTGACATACCCGATTAAACCAATTCAATTTATTAATACTTTTTCATATGCCTCCTACTATAAACATAGACGCCCGGATATTCCAATTATCTGGCTCGACTCACAAACAGTAGCTTTTATTCGTACGGAAGTTTCAAAAGATAAAACTGTTCAAATCGAATCAGATTTCCCAGGGGAAATTAAAGAGCTTCCTGCAGCGGAACATATATTTTCAGTTGTTAACATAAATACAGGTAAGATTGAAGATATAACTAAATTACCCGGTAATCCTAATTCATATATAGGTCCCAAACTTATGCAGGACAATATTGAGCCGGGGCCTCTTGTTTATATCGAGCAGGATTCTCTTGGAGCTTTCAGAATAGACTTGAAGAATCACAAACTCGTTGAAGATGGTTATATTAATGGAAATTACAGCATTAATTTTGACAGATTATATTATAAAGATTCGGACATTGGCCAGGCCGATATCGAGCATTTTAGTGTCACCCCGGATGGTAAACGGATATTGTGGAAGGAGGAACAAGAAGATAATCCGGAAATTACCCAGCTTTATTATCATGACATTTCCCAGGATAAAGCAATTCCTGTCGCACGAGGGATTCATTCCGGTTATGCAGAATTATGGTTTAAGAAAGAGGACATTTTAATCCGGACGGAAAGCAAAGAGTTAGCAGCCGGATGGAAAAAATTTCAGGATTCCTCATCGACTCAAAATAAAACATTAACTATGGAGGCGAGAAACGATCCTTTTCAAAATCCAACTATAAAAATTGAAACGGATAAGAAGGAGTACCTGCTCCATGAGCCTGTAATAGTGAGTGGAAAAGTTACAAATATATATAATATAGATTTAATCATTAATAAACCAGTAATCGGGCGATCTAATTATAATATGTGTGACATTAAAATTAATACTCCGCTCGGCTCAAGACTTATTGATGATTCGCCATTTCCATATAAAGTTGTTGATGAAGTACATATAAAACCGGGCGAATCTTACAGTGAAGAATATGTGATTGAACCTGGCATGGTTGGAGATTACGCAGTTATATTCAGTCCGGCAGGTTCGGGTTATAGTTCACCTGTCGGTTATTCTCTTGAATTCAAAGTCTTACCTGTTGAAGATAAAGAAAAAGAACAAAAGCTTTTTGAAGAAAAATATACCCGTCTAATGGACCAATACCATCGTGGATTCGAGATTGATCCCGACTGGTATGGTGGTAATATTATTGGAGACGAGGTTATCGGATTGTCCGGAATGGGTAATAGAATAGAACATTTCTTAATAGAAGAACTTAAAAACGAAACAAACTTTCATGCATACAGGCCACTGCTCATAGCACTGGGTAATGTGGCATCCGGAGAATCGTTGCCGTTCTTTAAAGAGCAAATGCAGAGAGATATTGCAAATGATATTTATGAAGAAATCTTTTTCGGAATATTTGATTTATATACCAAAAGTAAAGATAACATAGAGATTGGTGAACAGGTTCTTGATATTTTTCTGATTGGCATGAATTACAAGAACGTCGAAATTCGACGTTCGGCATGTAGTTTTCTCATCAGAATTTATAATCCCCGTATTGAGACCTGTTTTGAAAAGACAATTGAAGATGAAGATGAGAAATTAAGAATGGACGCGGGATTTTATCTTGCGGCCGCAAAATGGCTCGAACTTTCTGATTGGCTCAAACTTGCAGTCAACAAACTAACCTATACTCAATATATTTCTGCCTGTACAGTAGTTAAAAAACTCGAACAAAATTTTAATATTTCAAAAGGAAATTTGCCTGTATTATCGAAAGAAGATTTTGTAAAAGTTGAAAAGATTCAGAAAGCAGAGCAGGAATATAAGAAAGTTCTCAACGACTGGTTATTATGGTCAGAGGAAAATTCACGAGTATCCTTTTCATTTTTTGAAGACTATCGCCAGACATGGTGGGAAAATGACCCACTCAGACAGGAATAAATATCCCCTAAATTAACTTATATCATATCCGCACAAAATCAGCCTATGTAATTCGCTATGGGCTGATATTTTAAAATTTTTCTAATATTTTTTAAAAATATGTATGAAAAGGCTGAGAAAGCTATCTGTATTAATATGAAATGAAAAAGTTGTTGTTTTAGTAGTTCTAGTATTTTGAAGGAGAATCAAAATGAACACAGTAAAAAGGAATAACAAATTAACCATCAGATGCAGTGCTATTGCATTTATACTTTTCGTGACTTTCTCAGTCGCGAACGTAGCCTTAGCCGATGAAGGATATAAATCCGCAAAAGAGCTTTCCAGCGCGTTCGCGACTGCGGCAGAGCGAGCTATGCCCGCCGTTGTATCAATAAAAGTCGAAAAAACAATAGACGTAGGCCGAATATATCAGGGCGACCAGCAATTAGACATCCCATTCGATAATGACCTTTTAAGGCAGTTTTTCGGCGGACAAATGCCGCAAAAGCAAATGCCCAGAAAATATAAAGAACAAGGCCAGGGTTCCGGTTTCATTATCAGCAAAGACGGGTATATTCTGACAAATAATCATGTTGTCGGTAACGCAGATAAAATTACAGTCGAGCTTCAGGACGGACGAAAGTTCACAAACGCAAAAGTTATAGGAACAGATCCGGGTACAGAAGTAGCTTTAATTAAAATTGACGGAGATGATTTCCCCGTCTTACCAATGGGAGATTCCGCAAAGAACAAAATTGGCGACTGGGTTATCGCAATTGGTAATCCATTCGGTTTGAGTGAAACAGTTACAGTCGGTGTAATCAGTGCGGTCGGTCGCAATAAAGTCGGTATTGCAAATTATGAGAATTTTATCCAGACTGACGCGGCTATTAATCCCGGCAATTCAGGCGGACCTTTGATTAATCTTGACGGCCAGGTAATCGGAATCAACACGGCTATATATAGCGAAAACGGCGGATACATGGGAATCGGATTTGCCATCCCAATTGATATGGCACGTGACATTCAGAAACAGTTAAAAGAGAACGGCAAAGTCATTCGCGGCTATCTTGGAATTTATTGCCAGGATGTGACGTTGGAAATGGCTGAACTTCTGGACCTTGGCAAAAATGAAGGCATAATCGTTGCAACAGTGGAAAAAGGCTCCCCCGCCGATAAGAGCGGCCTGAGAAATCAGGATGTAATCATCAAGTTGAACGGTGAAAAAGTAGAGTCTTACGATGCATTCCGAAACAAAGTTGCAGAAATTAAGCCTGACAGCAAAATAAATCTTATAATCTTACGTGACGGTAAAGAACAGAATATAAAAGTAACACTTGGCGAGCGCCCTGCCGATGGAGTTGCAAAGTCAATTACAAATGACAAGCCAGGTACGAAAGAAACTTTAGGTATAGAAGTTCAAAATGTCACTATCGATATCGCAAAACAGCTCGGATCTAAAGCCGGCGAAGGTGTCATAGTAACTTCAGTTTCTCCTGGAAGTCCCGCAAGCGAAGCCGGCATAGAATCCGGTGATTTGATTCTGAGCGTGAACAAACAAAATGTCACTTCTGATGAAGATTTCGAAAAAGCGGTTAACAATATAAAAGGCAACAAAGTACTTCTCCTCGTCAAACATGGTGACTATTCCCAGTTTGTCGTAATTCAGTTGGAACAGTAATTAATGAATAGTTTCAAAGTAGCCCTTTAGCAAAAACCATTGTTATCTGGTTTTGATATCCTGAAACAGCTTCTCCAGGGCTGTTTTCAGGATATTTTTTTGTAACCATTCACAGAGAATATGACTATTATTATGTTGTCATTTTAATTGAACAGCCAGACAAATTGTTTATAATATATCCTATATTATGTGAAGATTAGATTTTTGATCTATAAAAAGAGAAAAATCAATTTACTGTTCTGATTATAAGGAGATACACATGAAAAGCAAACTGTTTGCCATTGCGTTTGCAATTGTCATTCTTGGCGGCTGTAAATCAATGTACTATGGAACTATGGAAAAATTTGGCATTCATAAGCGGGAAATCCTGGTTGATCGAGTCAAAGATGCTCGAGATACACAAAATGAAGCGAAAAAACAGTTTCTAACCGCCATGGAGCAGTTCAAAAGCGTTGTCAACTATAAAGGCGGCGACCTTGAAAAAGAATATAATAAACTCAATGACACGCTGAAGAAAAGTGAATCGAAGGCTGATGAAGTACATGAGAGAATCAGTTCGGTCGAGAGCGTATCCAAGGCCCTGTTCAAGGAATGGAACGCGGAAATCAAGAAGTATAACAGTGATGCTTTACGCAAGTCGAGCCAGGAGAAATATGACCTTACAAAAGAGAAATACAATACACTGATTGAATCCATGAAAAGAGCTGAAGGTAAACTTGAGCCGGCCCTGATACCTCTTCGTGATCAGGTGCTGTTTATGAAGCATAATCTGAATGCAAGAGCAATAGCCGGTCTAAGTGATGAGCTGATCAACGTTCAAACAAATGTCGATGAGCTGATTCGCGATATCGAGAATGCAGTCACACAGGCTGATTCGTTCATTACTTCTCTGCAAAATGAATAATTCCTTTTGCTTTTCTCAACAATTGAGAGAAGAGATTCAATTTATATAGAAAATTACACAAAAGCTCCAACCTTATAGCAGGATGCATGAATGGTTTTGCCATAAGGTTGGAGTTTTGTTTCAGTAATTAGTATTCAACTGCCGCTGGCAGTTTCTTGGCCTGTTCAATCCAATCCGCAACTACAGCCTCTGTCGGCACAACGCGGGTGAGTTTCTTAGCCTCATTCACTTCTGTCATTTTTTTGACTAAGTTAGCCGCAATACGATGTTTTAATTCTTTAACCGTATCAACTCCAGAAGCTTCCAGAAGTTCTGAGAATTCTGAGCCGACGCCTTTGATTCTATAAAGATCGACCATATTTACCCATTTAAGGATAAGTGTCTCACTGATGCCGGTTTTCTGGGCAAGATCAGTGCGTCCCTTTTTTGTTTTACCAGCAGTCAGTAACTGATCGGTGTTATTCACACCTGCATTGCGAAGTTTTTCGCCATAAGCTGGTCCGATTCCTTCGACATCTTCGATTTTATACTGTGCCATCTTCAAATCTCCTTATAATATGACATAAAAGCCTTATACTTTCCTGGTCTTTAAAATGTCTCGAATTTCTGTGAGAAGCACTTCTTGAGCTGGCGGTGGCGGTGGAACTGCTGGTGCGGCTTCTTCTTTCTTTTTAAGTTTATTCATCACCTTAATCATCGCAAATATCGCTATAGCAACGATTAAAAAATTGATAATCGTATTAATAAATAAGCCATATCCCAATGTTACTGCCGGAACAGTTTTGCCTGCCGCGTCTATACTTTCTTTCTTTAGTACGATAGCCAGTTGTGAAAAATCAACATTACCCAACAACAATCCAATGGGGGGCATTATAACATCAGTGACTAATGAGCTAACTATTTTGCCGAAGGCACCACCAATAATAATGCCGACCGCCATATCAACAACATTGCCTCGCATTGCAAACGCTTTGAATTCCTGTATTAAACTCATGACTTGTACCCTTTCAAAGAAAGCCGTTTTGAAACAATCCTGACTTAAACGTTATTGTTATCTAATATTTTATCTATTCAAGTAAGTGAATCAAGTATAATAAATTGAAATTAAAATTGTTAAATTCCAAATATCTATAATAATTTCCTGTTTTTTCATATATACAAATCTGGATATTTTGGGATTAACTTACTGATTAACGGACAAGATATTCCAAATGCAAAGCTTGACAATTGCATATCATGAAGATAGATTGTTTCATTAGTTGATAGTATTTAGTCGCTAGTATTTAGTATTTGGTCCGCTTTTTGCGGATTCACTAATCACTAATGACCAATCACTAATTAAAAGGATATGCGTTTGGAGATACAAGAAAAGACAAGGATGCCTGTTTCGCGGCCGGGAGTGTTAAAATCGGATCTCAAGGTCGTAGTTTTCGACCTGGATGATACGCTTTATGACGAAGTCGAATACTGCAAAAGCGGCTTTCATGCCTGTGCGGAATTTTTGGAAGAAACGCTGGAAGACCTTTCGAGCGGGGAAATTTTCGATGTCTTGTGGGAACAATTTTGCAAAGGTAACCAGACACTAACATTTAATGGCGCACTCGAAAAACTTGAAATTCCATATAACGACGACCTTATCGAAGAACTGATAAAAACTTATCACGAGCACAAACCAGAGATAAAACTCCCTAAAGACAGTCTTGCAATCTTAAAAAAATTAAGAAAAAAATACACTTTGGCTTTATTAACGGACGGTTTTTTGCCCGCCCAAAGGCTGAAAGTTCAAGCGTTAAAAATTGAAAAATTCTTCAGTTACATCGTTTATACCGAAGAACTGGGAAGAAATTTCTGGAAACCATCGCCGGAAGGCTTTGAAAATATTCTGCATACACTGGAAATACAACCCGAAAATGCTGTTTATGTCGGAGATAACGAAAAAAAGGATTTTATCGCTCCAAACAGGTTAGGTTTTCACACGGTCCAGGTTATACGAGATGCTCATATACATACTTCAGAAAGCCAAAGGGAAGGTTATGCGGCAAATTATGTGATAAAAAGAATAAGCCTTCTTCCTGATTTGCTGAAACGAATATAATAAAATAGTATTTAGTCGTTAGTATTTAGTTTTTAGATAAGGCTCAAAGCAAAAATTGGCTCTGATACTATGTGGCTTTGTGCCTGATTTTCTATCCCCTAAACCCTATTAATGTTTAAATTATGACTTTTCCGCCTTTAAAATGGGCAACTTTCGGGGTTTTCTATTGACTTTCCGGGCAATTCCGGCGATAATATAGTATCTATAGAATCTCATTCTTAAGTGTTTGGGTGATTAAATATTTGTGAGGAGTTTACGATATGCCAGCACACAGGAGAAAGCAGAGCAACGCAATGCTCTACACTCTTATCATTTTTGTTGGACTTTTCATTGTTGCAACAACAGTAGCAGTATTCTATTACGTCAAAGCAGAAGAATTCAGAATTACACGTGAAGAACTGCAGAACGAAATGGATAAATTCGCTTCCGACGACGAGAAAGACAATATAGGTTCGATAGTCGGGCAACCCGCAACAGGTTCGAACACCTATATTCAAAAAATGGTAGATTATCTCGATAACACAGTAACAACCATTGTCGGCGGTGTGCCGGAATCAACTTCGGCGGAAGTAAAACAAAATAAAGCAAAAACACAGGCTCAGGAGTCCATGAAAAAAGCTGGACAGTATATCGAAATTACAGACCCGAATCTGACCGGTTTGGTGCAGGTAATTTCGGGACTGATACAAAAACTTCAGAGCATAATGGATTCCAAAACCGCACTTCAGAAAGAGCTTGCTGACAAACTTAATCTGTTCGATCAAAAAGAAAAAGCTAATCTCGATGCGTATCAAATATTATTGGATGCCAAAGAAACTATCAAGCAGGATTACAATGACTTAGAAGTTGCTTATGATAAACTTTCTGAAAATCTTCAACTATCGACTGACGAGCGAGTTCAATCCTTTAAAGATCAGCTTGACAAAGAAAAAACAAACCTTAAAAAGACAATGGACGATCTTCTGAAAACACAGGCGGTACTTACTGAAACTCAGACTATGCTCGCGGACGCCAAGGAACAGCTTGCACGATATGGTAAACCAAGTGAAAACTCCATGGCATATATGCCTGACGGTAAAATTTTATCAATCGATAACAATACAAAAACTGTCATTATCAATCTTGGAAGCAATAACCATGTCTATCGCGGCCTGACTTTCAGTGTCTATGACAAAGGCGCATATATCGGAAATGAAAACCAGAGCAAAGCTGAAATCGAAATTTTTGATATCGGGGATAATTATTCTTCAGCAAGAATTGTAAAATCGGAAATTGACAGACCAATATTACTAAACGATACAATCGCGAATTTAATTTGGGACAGCAAACAAGTAAACGAATTCGTAATCGCAGGTGACTTTGACCTCGATAAAAACGGAAGCATAGACGCTGACGCAACAGCCAAGATAGCCGCTATCATTGAAAGATGGGGCGGTAAAGTCGTCGATAATATTTCAATTAATACCGATTTCCTCATTCTTGGAACAAAGCCGAACATTCCGGAGCAAATGCCATCTATGGATGACCAGAGAATTGATCCGACTGCGCTGCAGAGATATAATAAATCGCTCGAACAGTTTAACAAATACAATGAATTAGAGAATCGGGCAAAATCTTTGTGGGTTCCGATATTCACTTATGAGAAATTTATCAATCTCATTGGGTATTCTGAAAAAGTCGGACAGGCTGGATCTTTTTAATCCGGATTAACGCCGATTGACGCTACAAAAATTTCCCCAGTATATTTTGCAGCCTGCCTGGAAATAAATCCTCTCTTGAGAGCGATGAAGGTGACAGTATAATCCGCCTGAACAGCGGCTCCCAAAGGTTCTCCTGTATCACAATCCAGCCCGGATGGAATATCAACCGCGAGGACGGGACATGTTGAGGAATTTATCGTTTCTATAATCAGTTTATAGCCGTTCTTAACCGGCCCTGTTAAACCTGTACCCAAAAGACAATCGATAATCATATCCGCCTTAGAGCCAAACTTCCCGATTATTCGTACAATGTCACTCGAATCAGGCTCGACCTGTTCAACAGGCTGATGTAGCGCTGCTAAAATATCGAGATTTGTTTTTGCATCGCCCTTGACTTTACTTTTATCGCCGCATACAACGACAGTTATTTTAAATCCCGCGTTTTTAAGGTGTCGCGCTATTACATATCCATCGCCGCCATTATTTCCCGTGCCGCAAAAAATACAAACTTTCGGATTTTTGATTCCAGTAAGTTTTTCTATAACTAACTCGGCGCAGCTTCGTCCTGCGTTTTCCATTAGAACTGCGCCGGGAATACCAATTGAATTTATCGCATTAAAGTCAAACGCACGAGCTTCATCGCGTGTCATCACAATATTTTTCGAGCCAGGCAAATATTTTTCCATATGCGAATATTATATATCGAATCCCACTTCTGTCAATTGACACAGCGAACGGCTTCCATTACAATAATTATTATGAAAATATTACTTACAAATGATGATGGAATTTTCGCTCCTGGTTTGTCTGCGATTTACCGTGAGCTTGTTAAAATCGGCGAAGTGATAGTAGTCGCTCCGGCGGATGTACGTTCAGGCGCAAGTCACAGTGTTACTTTTTCAAAACCCATGATTTGCAACAAAGTAAACATAAATGACCTTTTTACAGGTTACAGTCTTCACGGCTCCCCCGCTGATTGCGTAAAGCTTGCGGTTATGGAACTTTACGGGAACGAACATATAGACCTGGTCGTATCCGGTATAAATCACGGTGCGAACGCGGGTATAAATGTTTATTATTCCGGCACGGTAGCAGGCGCAATGGAAGGTGCATTCCTCGGAATACCATCTGTTTCGTTAAGTCTTTCTTTCGAAGAACCTTTGAATCTGGAAAAAGCAGCAGGTTATTTTCTTCGAGTTATTAAACAACTTCTCCCGATTAAAAAAGGAGAAATGGTAAATATTAACGTTCCCCTTCTTTCGAAAGGCGAACCTAAGGGAATCAGGGTTGTCCCTCAATCGAGTAATGGTTTCGACGAACGCTACATAAGCCAGAAAAATGAGTTCGGACAAACCGAATATTTACTTACAGGCAAATCACATCGTAATGATAATGACCCAAGTGACATAAGGTCACTGGAAGATGGATATATTACTGTAACTGCTCTGACTCCTGATATGACACACAAACGCAATAATGAGCAGCTCAAAGAAAAGCTGAATGATTTTAAATTATAATTTTTGTAAGCATTCACAGAAATACTTTGTTTTGTGGTTGTTTACTGCAGAAAACACATAATTGTCATTCCGCACTTGTTGCGGAATCCAGAAAATAAACAAATATGGATTCCCG